>NZ_BOVK01000024.1 GCF_018403685.1 Xylanibacillus composti | reverse complement strand
TATCACGGAATAGTAACACATATGTCTGGCCTTGGTGGCAATCTTTCGCGATCTGTGTTAACATGGGGACATCTTACAGAATGGAGGGTTACGTGTGATTCATTATTCCCGATTGAGAGTACAAGCGAACTAATGGCTGTCGCTCATTCACGCTGTCTTATGCAGCAAAATCGGGATAGGTTTGTCCATTTACACGTATATCCGCCTTCTTCTATCGATCAGGCTCGCTTTCCAGGCCCTTGCTTGGAAGCCTGCTTATTCACATCGCATGTTCAGCATGAAGCTGCGGAATAGAGGTAGTCGTCAGGAATGTCCTGCGGCTTGCCCTTTCTATGAAGGCCTTGTCGCAATGGCTGTTTCAGCCTGAACAAGGAATTCCTTATGCGTGATTCACCTGACATCTTCCGGTTCGATTTCGTGCACGGACAGCATCATGGTCTGTGTGTTATTCGAAAAGGAGGATGTTTTCTTTATGACAAAATTACCCGAATCCCCCATGCCATCCGGCGCGCAACACCTGTTATCCCTAGCGGAACAGCATGGCCTCCGTCTGCGTGCCGAGCAACTGGAAATCAACGAATCCGGCATGGATTTCCTTGTAGCTTTTGCAACAGACGAAGCCGGGCAAGCATGTTTGCCCTGATTACCGGCACGGAAGACAATAGGGAAATGGCTCGCGGCATGCTCGCCAATTGGAACGTGGAATAAAGCCGCTTTTCGTCCGACCGGTCAGACTCATCGCATGCAGCTTGGCGCAGCGGAGAACGGGGCTTTCGCATCTGAAGCTCCGGCTTGCCGCTGCTTCCTGTCTTCCATCTACTCTATACGCTGTGTGGTGACGCTCATGTTCAAGCTGTTAATAATCGAAGACGATTACGCCCTGTTCCAGGAAGTCAAGGAGCGGTTAACCGGCTGGTCCTACGAGGTTCATGGCATCCGGGATTTCCGCATGGTGCTGCAGGAATTTACTGCGCTCAAGCCGGACCTCGTCATGATTGACATCCAATTGCCTTACTTCGACGGCTTCCATTGGTGCCGCTTGATCCGCTCCCATTCGAGCGTCCCGATTATCTTTTTGTCTTCGCGCGACCATCCGACCGACATGGTTATGTCGATGCAGCTGGGAGCTGACGATTACATCCAGAAGCCCTTCCATTTCGATGTGCTGATTGCCAAGATCCAGGCAGTGCTGCGGCGCGTATACCAGTACAACACCGAGCAGATTGAGCTGAGGAGCTGGTGCGGCGCCATGATCGATTACAAGAAGAACACCGTCACCAAGGGCTCGCATACGATCACTTTGACGAAGAACGAAATGTTTATACTGGTGCGTCTGTTAGAGCAGAAAAACCGCATTGTCCCTAGAGAGACGCTGATCGAAAGCCTATGGGAGGACAGCCGCTTTATCAGCGACAACACCTTGACCGTGAATGTGAACCGATTGAGAAAAAGATTAGACGAGTTGGATTTGGGCCGTTATATCGAGACGAAGGTCGGCCAGGGCTACATGGCGATGGAAGATGAGGCATTCCGTCATGATTAGGGCCTATCTCAAGGAGCGACGAAGCTGGATCGTCATGATGCTCGCGCTGCAAGGGCTTGGACTATTCATTGCAGCAGTGGACCCGATGATCCCCGTGTTGTCGATGCTGTATGTTGCTTTTTTGTCCACTCTGCTTTTCGTGATCTTTCTGGTCTTTCGCTATTACAAGGAAACACGTTTCTACAAGAGCCTGCTTCAACGCGAGCACAACCTGGATATGACGACGATTGCGGACGCGAGCAGCCCGCTCGAACGTATTGTGGCGGAAAGCCTGACGGGCGAGATTGAGCAGCTGAGGCAGGATGCCGCTATGAATCGATTGCTGCTGGAACAGGAAAAGGACGAGCTTCTCGCCTGGATCCATGAAGTGAAAACACCGCTTACAGCTATGCGCTTAATGATGGACCGCATGCAGCATGATCCCGTCAAGGCCCAGCTGCACGTCGAGTGGCTCCGTCTGCATCACCTGCTGGATCAGCAGCTCCATCAGAAGCGGCTGCCTTTCATGGAAAATGACCTGTACATCGATGCCGTCAATCTGGAAGATATCGTCGTGCAAGAGATCAAGACGCTGCAGGCCTGGTGCATTCAGAAGGGCCTCGGCTTTGACATTCAACTTGCCGTCACGGAAGTCCTCAGCGATGCGAAGTGGCTGTCATTCATTCTCCGCCAGCTGCTCAGCAACGCAGTAAAGTACAGTGAACAGGCAGACATCACCATCCTGAGCGAGCAGCGCCGTCAGCATACGGTTCTCCTCATTCGCGATGCGGGTATGGGCATTGATCCCAAGGATCTCCCTCGTATTTTCGACAAGGGCTTTACCTCCACCACCGAGCATCAGAATGGGGCGGCAACCGGCATGGGCTTGTATTTGGCCAAAAAGGCCGCGCAATCGCTGCACATCGCCATTGATGCGGCCTCCACGCCGGGGGAGGGCACAACGTTTACGTTGACGTTCCCCAAGCGAAACGAATTCGTCACCACCCAAAGCATGTGACATGATTGTCACATGCTTCTCTTCATTTGTTCGGTGAATCGCAGGAGCGGAAGCGGTGTTCCCTTCTATAATGAGTGGAGACCTATCAGAAGGAGTGAAGAGAATGCCGATTGTAGAGGCACAGAAACTTCATAAAAGCTACGGCAACAAATGGAACCGGCAAGAGGTCCTGAAGGGCATTGACCTCCAAATTGAGCAAGGGGAATTCGTCAGTATCATGGGACCGTCCGGCTCCGGCAAGACGACCTTGCTCAACGTCCTTTCCTCCATAGACAAAGCAAGCAGCGGCTCTGTTCGTATCGAAGGCCAAGAGCTGACGCGTATGAAGGAAAAACAAATCGCGGCCTTTCGCAAACACCACCTGGGGTTCATCTTCCAGGACTATCACCTGCTTGACACTCTGACCGTGAAGGAGAATGTTCTCCTGCCCTTGTCCATTACGAGCCTTTCGCGGCGCGAGGCCGAGCAGTGGTTTCAAGCACTCGCCGAGGAGCTGGGCATCTACGAGCTCCGGGACAAGTACCCGAATGAGCTGTCCGGCGGTCAGAAGCAGCGCACTTCCGCCGCTCGCGCCTTCATCCATCAGCCCAGCGTCATCTTCGCGGACGAGCCGACCGGCGCGCTTGATTCCAAATCGGCATCCGATCTGCTGAATAAATTAAGCGAGCTCAACCGCAAGCGGCAGGCCACGATCGTCATGGTTACGCATGACATGACAGCCGCCAGCTTCAGCAGCCGCGTGATTTTCATCCGCGACGGGCAGATATACACCCAGCTGCATCGCGGCGATGATACGAGACAAGCCTTCTACGAAGCGATCATGCGAACCCAAGGCGTGCTGGGCGGTGTGCAGCATGAGCATTAGTCAGCTGATCTGGCGCAACCTGAAGACAAACCTCAAGAACGATTATTTGTATGTGTTCGCCTTGATCTTCAGCGTCGCGCTGTACTTCGCCTTTGTCACTCTGCAGTACGATCCGGCTATGGATGAGGCCAAGGGCAGTATTAAGGGAGCGGCCGCCATCCGGGCAGCCTCTATTTTGCTCGTCGCCATCGTTGCGGTTTTTCTTGTGTATGCGAACAAAATATTCATCAAGCGCCGCAGCAAAGAGATCGGCCTGTTCCAATTTATCGGCATGACCAAGGGCATGGTCTTCCGCATCGTCAGCGCGGAGAGCTTCCTGCTTTACTTCGGCTCGCTCTTGGCAGGCTCGTTCCTCGGCTTCTCTGTATCCAGGCTGATCATGATGATTCTATTCAAGATCACGGGCGTGGAAGAGGTGGCCACGCTGCAATTTTCCAAGCAGGCCTTTCAGCAGACGATCGCGGTATTCGCGGCCATCTATCTGGTCATTATGCTGCTGAACTGGCTGTTCCTGAAGAAACAGACGATTCTTGCTCTATTTCAGGTTGTCTCCTCTACCGAGGACAAGGTCAGAAAGATGTCAATAGGAGAGGTGCTGGTTGGCATTCTGGGCCTGGCTTTTATCCTTAGCGGCTACTTCGTGTCGGCCCAGCTGTTCAGCGGGGCTTTCTCCAGCATCGAAGCGCTGTTCCTGGCCATGGTCGCTATTCTGGCACTCGTCATTGCCGGCACCTATTTGTTCTACAAAGGCTCGGTCCGGTTTCTCTTGAATGTCCTGCGCCGAAGCAAGAAGGGGCACCTGAACTTAAGCGATGTCGTTTCTCTCTCTTCGCTGATGTTCCGCATGAGATCGAATGCGCTGCTGTTAACGATTATCACGACCGTTTCCGCTCTGGCGATCGGCCTGTTGTCCTTGAGCTACATTTCCTATTATTCCGCAGAACAATCTGCGGCCGATTATGTAGCGGCAGACTTCTCCTTCATCGATCAGGATGAGGCCGCCGCCTTTGCAGAGGCTCTGCATGCGCATGGTATTGCTTATCGCGAACATGTGCACGAGGTGCTGCAAGTGGAGGTCAATATTGAATCGCTGGTGACATCGTCTGTGAACCTGAATGTAGACCCGACCCGTAGTGTGTTCCCCGTCATTAGCGATGAAGGGCTGGATGGCGTGGATATAGCACCTGGCGAGGCGATGCTCAGCGGCTTCAATGACCTGATCCAAACGGTTATGGCGCTGCGCTCTTCTGGCCCTCTTGAGCTGATTGGCTTGCAGCAGACAACTCCTCTGCACTATGTCGGCATACGAGAGGAGTTCCCTGTCTCCTCGTACTTTACGAGCGGACTTCCCGTCTTGATTGTGGATGAAGCGGTATTTGCGCAGCTGCGGCAAGATATCAACCCGGACATCCAGTATCGCTATTCGGTTCATGCAGGCATCGACATAGCGGATGCTTCCGCCTTGCCGCAGGCCAACGCCTTGTTCGGGGAGATGACCGGACAGCAGCAAAACCTCGGCATGTCCCGACTGGACATCAGCGCTTCGCAGAAGCTGAACATGGGTCTTGTCATGTTCATTGTCGGCTTTCTTGGCCTGGCCTTCCTGATTACATCTGGCTGCATCCTTTACTTCAAGCAAATGGATGAAGGCGAGGAAGAGCGATGGAGCTATACCATCTTGAGGAAGCTCGGCTTTACGCCTGCAGACCTGCTCCGCGGCATTCGCGTCAAGCAGCTGTTCAACTTTGGCATTCCCCTTATTGTGGGACTGCTGCACAGCTACTTCGCCGTGCAGTCTGGCTGGTTCCTGTTCGGAACCGAGCTTTGGACACCGATGCTCGTCGTCATGGTCATTTACACCGCGCTCTACTCGGTATTCGGCATGCTGTCGGTCTTGCATTACCGCAAAATCGTGAAAGAATCGCTCTAATCCTCTTGCCAGCCCCGGGGCCATCCGCTCCGGGGCTTTGTTATGCCGGCAGAGCTGCCTCGCGCCAGGGAGGCATGGTGCCTAGTGCTGCGTGCCGAGGCATAAGCAGACACCGGGCGGACAACTGACTCGTGTCATGTGAAACTGACTCGTGTCATGTGCATCTGACTCGTGCCTTTGTCGCTGCATCGTATCTCGCGCAACTCTCTCGCGCCGTGTGCATCTGACTCGTGCCTCAGGCCTCAGGCTGCTGCCTCGTGCACAATAGCGGGAAATGCTGTTCCTATTTCACATTCGTCGAAGAGGGCCACTGAAATAGCGGAAATAAAGGGTCGTATTGACGCGCCCGCTTGCGCTCCTAAGCCAATATCGTGGAAATAAGGCCAGTTTTTTCCGCAATTCGCGTCTCGAACTTAACTTCAACAGCGATAAGGCCTGTTTTTTCCCCTATACAGCTGACATCGGCAAAAGCAAAGCAGTCCCAGACGGGAATGTGTCACCTGGCAGAGATTGAGCCCGGCGGGCACGGACACTCTCGCGCAGAGACAGACTGTCGCCGCTGGTGTTGCGGCAGGAGCAGACCACGGGACGAGACGGCTTTCGCCGTTGGTTCACGGCAGAGATTGAGCCCGGCGGGCACGGACACTTCCGCGCAGAGACAGACTGTCGCCACTGGTGTTGCGGCAGGAGCAGACCACGGGACGAGACGGCTTTCGCCGTTGGTTCACGGCAGAGATTGAGCCCGGCGGGCACGGACACTCTCGCGCAGAGACAGACTGTCGCCGCTGGCGTTGCGGCAGGAGCAGACCACGGGACGAGACGGCTTTCGCCGTTGGTTCACGGCAGGGACAAACCACGGGCACGGGCACTCCCGCGCAGAGCAGCGACGAATGCTGGGGGCCCCCCAGCGGCCGGATCAGTCGTGGCCCATAGCTGCGGGCTGGCGATTCGGGGCATCAGCCGCAGCATGCAGCCGTTACCGCTGGCCGGTGATGCGCTCCAATCGATCGACGCGGCGGTCCAGCTGCTGCACTGCTCTCTCCAATTGTGTCAGCCTGCGCTGCACATCCCCGACGCCGCCCCCGGGCGGAAACGGCGGAAAAACAGGGCCTGGACCCGGTCCTGGAATCGGGATAAAAATTGTGAGTCCTGCATAGATTTGGCTTGGATCGGAGATGCGATTGGCCTGCATGATAGCCTGCACAGTGGTGCCGAAACGCTGGGCAATCGACCATAAGTTGTCACCGGGCTGAATGACGTAGTTCATCAAGCGATTCCTCCAATTTCTTGTTTTTACACCATACAGTGTATGTGCCCGGCCGGTCATCTGCCCCCTATCATCCGCCTAATTTAAAAAAGCCTCATGCCCTGCCCTATATGCTGGCACGCGGATACTCGGGCATGAAAAAAAAAGATGGAGACAAAACGCCCCATCTTTTTGCGTTGCGCCCTGGCCCCGGAATCTATCCATTCCAGGCGGCACGTTCATAATGTCAGGCCGGATAAGATCACCCGTTCCGCTTCAGCTGGTCCAGCAGCAGCTGCTTCATTTCCTGCATCTCCTGCTTCAATTCCTCATTCTCCTTGAACAAGCGCTCCATCTGCTGGCTATGAAGGTCCTCCTCTTCCTGTCCCAAGTAGCTGAGAATAACAGCCACCACCAGATTCAAGATGACAAGCGCACCGATAATAATAAAGGAGACAAAATAGAGCCATGCCCAAGGAATCTCGTGAATGACAGGCCGAGCCACCTGACTCGCCCAGGATTCAAATGTCACGACCTGCATCAAGGTAAACAGCGAAGCATGAAAGCTGCCGAAGAACTCGGCGGGCAGGACTTCACTGAAATAGGTCGTTCCGATGATCGCATAAATCGTGAAGATCAACATCGTCATGCCGAGAACGCCTGTCAAGGCAGGTACGGCTTTCATCAAGGCGTCGACGATCTTCCGCAAAGCCGGAATGGCCGGGATCATTCTGAGCAGACGCAGCACCCGGAGCAAACGCATCATGCTCACAAAAGGCGTGCTGTAGAAGGCCAAGCTTCCTACTACGATGAGAAAGTCAAATATATTCCACCCGTCCCGAAAGTACCGCTTGTAGCCAAATCCCGCCAGCTTCAAGACGAGCTCCAGGACAAAGACCCATACGATAATTCGATCAATCATTTGCAGGGAGCGATTGCCGACGAAATACGTTTCGGCTACGATGATGACACCATTAAATAATATAAGTCCGATAATAAAGGTTTGAAAACGTTTGTCTTCTACCCACTGCCGGATTCTGGCCCGCAAGGAATCAGGCTCCTGCACAGCATGGTTGTTGTTCTCTCTATGCTCCATATTGGTCAACCGCATTCCTCTCTATGAAATGATGAACAGCACAGCTCTCTCTCATTATACAAAGCCAGCGTCTCTTTGTTAACAGCCCGTCTCCTTTTCCCCGGCTGGCCCTGCCCTCACATCCCCTTGCCGTTCCCCAAAAAAGCAAACAGCTTCTCGTGAACTTGTTCGGAACCTTTTCCCAGCCAGATCAGGTGCCCCCACGTGTCAAGGATGCAAAGCTGAGAGCCGTTAATCTGCTCGTGCGCATAATGGGCATGCTCGATCGGGACCGAGCTGTCGTGTTGGCTGTGCATGACGAGGGTCGGGCACGAAATGACGCGCAAATCGACATCCGGCTTCCCCGTCTGCTCCAGATCGATCATAAAACCATGACCGGACCGTTGTTGGCAGATCATCTGCTTGAACGTTTGCACATCTCCCGGGTTCAAATAGGTCTGTACTTCCGAGTAGGGCAGCTTGCTGAAGGATGGTGCCATCATTCTCATCAGGAAGGCAGGGAAAAGGCTGCACAAGGCCCCCATCGCCTTCCACGTGTACTTCTCCACCCCTGGACGGAAGATGATCTTGGCTGCTTTGTACTCCCCCGGGCGTGAGCCATTGCTTGGTTACCGCCGATTGCAAGACAAGGCTCCTGATCCGCTCCGGGAAATGCGCGGCCAAATAAAGGCCGCTCGGTCCCCCGGCGGATATAGCCACAACATGCACCTTGTCCATGTTCAAGTGGTCCAACAGGGCAATGTAGGCTTCGCAGGCGGTTGCCAGACTTGACCCGATTGCAGGGGACGTGCGTCCGTAGCCTGCTCTGGAAGGCGTAATCAGCCTGTATCCCTGCGCGACAAGCTCTTCGTACCCTAAGAACTCGCGGCAGCTGGAATGCCCGCCATGCAGAATGAGAACAGGCGTCCCGGCTCCTTCCACACCATATTCGAGCTGCGCGCCATCTTGAAGCTGAATGTAGTCAATAGGTTTCTCGGCCATCGTATCTCCCCCCTACCCAACTGCCTCGTACCAGCCGCAGCGCTATGCATACGACCCATATCTGCCAGAGCGGGATTTCACTATGTCTGCTATTATCTAAACTCACTGTATCAAACGGCTATCGCCTTGGCAACAGCCGACGGGGCGGCGCAAATCCGGCCGGAAGCCGGCGGGATACGACCAAAAGCGAACCGTTCTCTGGTATAACCCCAAGGGCAATCCCTTAGGGTCAGATCAGAGAGGTTCGCTGTTTTTTTGGGGCGCAGGCAGTATGGTCATCACGTGCCGCAGAATGTGCGATAGGGCTGGGTGGATCGCGATGGCTGGGTGTAGGTGTCATCGTGCTCACAGCCATACTCGTACGGCTTGGCCAGTACGGCAAGCAGGCGATCCATGACGCTGTAGTCGCCTTCGTCCACTGCCGCCGCGAGCGCTTCCTCTACGCGATGATTGCGTGGAATATATGCCGGATTGCTGTCCCGCATCAGCTGGCGCGAGGCTTCCTCCGCTTCCGGCTGCCTCGTTCTCCGCTCTTGCCACTGCTTGTGCCACTCTGCAAATTCCGGCGTTTCGAATAGCAGGCTGCCTGTCAGCTGATCTATCGTCAACGCACGGAAGGTATTCGTGTAATCTGCTTGATACGTCTGCATCAGGCCAAGGAACGCTTCGACCAGCGCCTCATCCTCCGGCTCCTCGTTCCAGATTCCGAGCTTGGCTCGCATGCCGTTCAGCCAATTGGTTTGAAACAGCTCTGAGAAATGGGCGATTTCCTTCTCCGCCAGCTTGACCGCCTCGGCTTCGTCATCATGCAGCAGCGGCAGCAAGGTCTCAGCGAATCGGGCCAGGTTCCATGCCCCTATTGCCGGCTGATTGCCGTAGGCATAACGCCCATGTCTATCAATCGAGCTGAATACGGTAGCCGGATCATACGTATCCATGAATGCGCATGGACCATAATCGATCGTCTCGCCGCCGAGCGCCATATTGTCCGTATTCATCACCCCATGGATAAAGCCTACCAGCTGCCACTGGGCGATCAGCTTAGCCTGGCGCTCGATCACTTCCCGCAGCAGCAACAGGTAGCGATTGTCGTCCTTGGCCGCTTCGGGGAAATGCCTTTGCAGCGTATAGTCGGCCAGGATCCGCACATCCTCGACCGCTCCCCTGGCTGCGGCATATTGGAAGGTGCCGACACGCAGATGGCTGCTCGCCACACGAGTCAATACGGCTCCCGGCAAAGCCGTTTCGCGGATGACAGGCTCGCCTGTGCTCACAACCGCCAAGCTGCGTGTTGTGGGAATGCCCAGCGCATGCATCGCCTCGCTGATGATATATTCGCGCAGCATCGGACCCAGCGCCGCGCGGCCGTCCCCTCCCCGGGAATAAGGCGTTCTTCCCGAGCCCTTCAGCTGGATGTCCATCCGTTCTCCGCTTGGCGTCACCTGCTCGCCAAGCAGCAGCGCCCGCCCGTCGCCCAGTATGGTGAAGTGGCCGAACTGATGCCCGGCGTAGGCTTGAGCCAGCGGCTCGGCTCCTTCGGGGATGCGATTGCCGGCCAATATCGCCGCGCCTTCCTGGCTCCGCAGCGCGTCGACATTCAGGCCCAGGGAGAGCGCCAGCGATTCATTAAGCTTGACCAATCCCGGCTCGCGCACCTCCGTCGGATTCAGGCGACTGTAGAAAAAATCCGGCAACCGCGCATAGCTGTTGTCCCATTGCCACCCTGTTCGGATTTTCGTTGTTTCTTCGCTCATCGTTTCTCCTTTCTCGCGCCATGCAGCCTGGTTTAGGTTGTGCCTCCAGTGCTGTCTTATACATGCGCAACGCAATCGACAATCCGCCGCAAGCAAGCCCCTCGCCTTTCATCAAGACAAGCGCATCCGCTGCAGGCGCAGCGCGTTCAGCACCACCGATACCGAGCTCAATGCCATTGCCGCTCCGGCCAGCCACGGCGCCAGCAAGCCAACAGCAGCTACGGGAATGCCGAGCGAATTATACGCAAGCGCCCAGAACAAATTCTGCTTAATATTGGTCATCGTCTTGCGGCTCATCCTGATCGCATCCGGTATGCTGTTCAAATCGCCGCGCATGAGCGTCACATCGGCCGCCTCCATGGCTACATCCGTTCCAGTGCCAATGGCCATGCCGATATCGGCCGTAGCCAGCGCCGGCGCATCATTGATGCCGTCTCCGACCATGGCCACCTTCAGACCTTGCGCTTGCAGCTTCTTCACTTCCTCCGCCTTGCCCTCAGGGAGTACTTCCGCCAGCACCCGATCAATGCCTACCTGCTTGGCAATCGATTCGGCTGTCCGCTGATTATCCCCTGTTATCATGATCACCTGAATCCCCATTTGTTGCAAGCGCGCAATGGCCTCTTTCGAAGTTTCCTTGATCGTATCCGCTACGGCGACCAGTCCCGCATATTGTCCGTCAATCGCTGCCAGCATAGCAGTCTTGCCGCTCAACTCCATCGCTTCCATATCCGCTGCGGCCTGCTCGAACGAGATATTCTCCTGCTGCAGCAGCCTCCGGGTGCCAATGAGCACAGGCTTGCCTTGCACAACCGCACGAATGCCGAATCCGGGAATCGCCTCGAACTGCTCCGCTGCCGGGAGGTCAATGCCCTTGGCTTGAATGCCCTTCACAATCGCCTCAGCCAACGGATGCTCGGAAAGCTTCTCCGCAGCGCCTACCCACTGCAGAAACTCGATTTCATTCATCTCCGTCCGCACATCTGTCAGCTCCGGCTGCCCCTTCGTTACCGTACCGGTCTTATCCAGAATGACCGCTTCAATCTGATGGGTCGATTCCAGGTGTTCTCCTCCCCGGAACAAAATTCCTGCTTCGGCCGCCCGGCCTGAGCCCGCCATAATGGAGGTAGGCGTAGCCAAGCCCAGGGCACAAGGGCACGCAATCACCAGCACGGCTATCGCTTTCTCCAATGCCCCGGCGAAATGGCCGGGATCGGCGACAAAGAACCAAATCAGGAATGTGACCAGGGCAATGCCGACTACAATCGGCACGAAGACGCCGGAAATGCGGTCAGCTACCCGCTGAATAGGCGCCTTGGAGCCCTGGGCCTCTTCCACCACTTTGATGATTTGGGCCAATGCGGTTTCTTTCCCTACCTTGGTCGCCTCAATAGTGAGAGAGCCGTTCTTGTTCAGTGTTGCGCCGATGACGGCATCTCCCGCTTTCTTCTCGACCGGAATGCTTTCCCCTGTCAGCATGGATTCGTCAACGGAGGACTGACCCTCCACTACCGTACCATCCACTGGAACCTTTTCTCCCGGCTTCACAAGTACCCTATCCCCTACTGCTACCTCTTCCACGGGCACAACCTGCTCTTGCCCGTTCCGAACAATCGAAGCGGTCTTCGCTTGCAGACCCATCAAGGTTTTGATCGCTTCCGAAGTACGGCCCTTCGCCAATGCTTCAAACAGCTTGCCCAGGATGATGAGCGTAATAAGAATGGCGCTAGTCTCGTAGTACATCTCCGGCGCGTGATGACCGGGGCTTTCCAGCCATTGTATGGTCAAGTAAATGCTGTAGAAGTAAGCGGCCGAGGTGCCCAGCGCGACCAGCACATCCATATTCGCACTGCGATTGCGCAGCGCTTTGTACGCGCCGACATAGAACTGCTTGCCTATCCAGAACTGCACTGGCGTAGCCAGAGCCAGCTGAAACCAGGGATTCATGAACACGTCCGGCGACCAGATGAACGAAGTCCAGGCAAAATGATCGACCATCGCCCAGAGCAAGGGAAAGGACAGAATGGCGGAGACGACAAACTTCACCTTTTGTGCGCGAATTTCCCGCTCCCTCGGGTTGTCTTCGCTTTGTGCGTCTTCCTTGAGCGAGGCTTGATAGCCCAGCTGCTCCACTTTCTTCTGAATGTCCTGGACTGACAGCTCGGGACTGGCGTATTCCACATGAGCGGTTTCCAGTGCGAAATTGACCGTTGCCCGGCTGACGCCCGGCAGCTTGTTCAAGCCCTTCTCAATACGATTGGCGCAAGCCGCGCACGTCATGCCCGTAATTTGCAGCTCGACACTTTCCTTGACCGTGCCGTATCCCAGCCGCTCAATCTGCTGCTCCAAGGCTGCCGCATCCACCTGTTCGGGGTGGAACGTAACCGTGGCTCTCTCCAGCGCAAAGTTCACATTCGCTTCTTCCACCCCGTCCATGCGCTTCAAGCCTTTTTCGATTCGGTTCGCACAAGCGGCGCAGGTCATGCCTGTAATGCGCATCGTTGCTTGTTTGGTTTCCATACTTTATCCACTCCCTAATACCCCTAATAGGTATACATGATTGCAAAAAAAGAGCTCGCCTGCCACCATTCATTCAAGCGGCAACAGAGGGCGGTTGACTTCTGAATATGAAGCAGCATAACCGCACTCCCAAATACCCCCCTGGCGTATTTGGAATACTCTAATCATAGTATACCCCCAAGGGGTATGTCAATGCATGAGTGGCTCCATTTTTCAACTTCAGCTGGCCTGATCTATACCCATGCGCCGTGCCGCAGCTGACGTGGTTTGGCGGAACAACAGCGCTCCCGGCGCCAACGCAAGCAAGAAGCAGCCGCATGCCAGGATAGGGAGCACGTCCCATTCGAACACCGAGCGCCCAAGCCAAGTCTGCCATCCGATCGCAATCAAGCCCAAAATATACGCGCAACCCGTTATATGCAGGACCCCGCGCCGCCAGATTCCCGCGTTCCACTTTTGTCTGAGGAGCCATGCAGCAAGGGGCAGTGCCTGTAGAGCATGAAAGCCAAATCCGTGCAGCCAGATCACATTGCCCTCGCTGCCTGTGAACCGGCTCTGCAGTACGGAAATCCATATCCCGGCTGCGAACGAAAGCATGACGCCAATCATGGCATACCGGATAGCTGCGACAAGTTCGGGATGCTTCACATAAGCTTTTTTGCGGAAAAAATAAGCAGCGAAAAACATATAACACACGACCAGCAGCACCGCGTCAATTGCAAAGAGCGCACCGATTATATAATCGAAGGGCGTGCCATCCTTGACGAAGCGCGGGTTGACGCCCCGCATATGCTGCACGGTCTCTGCGAAGTACGCATATAGCGCCAGTACAATATAGGACCAGCGGAAGAATACTCGGCTTTTCTTGCCCATGGCCGCGAAAGGAACAAGCAGCGCCGTCGACAGCAGAAACAATCCTAGTGCGGCATTGAAGGAAAGGGCCTTGGATACATCGCCATCCGGAGCGACATACCCCCCTTTGAACAACATCCACCCTGCGCAAAATGCTGCAAGCGCAAATCCCAACAGTCCGGTAAGCGTCAGCCACCTCTCCTCTTTTAACCGATTGGCAATACCCGCTGCCGCATACCCGAATTCTTCTCTGCTCATTATGCTCATATTGTTCATCCTCCTGCAAAGTAGTAGTTGGTTCAACTTTACAAGAGGAGATGGATGCGCATAACAGGCGCTGGATGGAAACTGGACTGGTCCCGCGGAACGGCTGAGCACCCCGTCTAAAGTCCAGCTGGCTAACCGTTTTTTTTCTAGCTCGTGCAAGGCCGGGTGTGACCTTTCGTCGTTCAACGCGAAAAAGCTGCCCATCATCTCGAACGGGCAGCTTCCTCGTCGTATGCAAATCGTATGGTTTCCAAGACTCATGCCGAACATATCCTTGCAGAGAAGGATCGATTAGAGCTGCGGCTCTGGCTTTAACGATGGCTGCGTTGTCGCTTCCGGTTCTTGCTCGCCGGAACGGAGCGGAACCTCCCTTAAGCAGAATACCAGTACAAGTCCAATCAGCATCAGCACTGCCACGCTGAAAAAGATCGTAGACAGCGTATCCGCCAGCACAGCGCGCAGCATGCCCAGCATCTGCCCGAATAAGGTTTGCAGCTGTTCCGGCATCGCGGCCTGAATGGTCTTCAACTGCGGCTGATCCAGCAGGATCTGCGGGTTCATCAGCGGAGCAAGCTGCTCGGCCGCAGCCGTATCAAGCTGCGACAAATCTGCTTGGGCTGCCGCTTGTTCCAGGTTGCGGGAAAGCGTGCTGTTCATCACTGAGCCCAGCAGCGCAATACCGATCGTACCGCCAAGATTCCGGAACAGCGTCGTCGTCGCAGTCGCCACGCCGAGCTGCGCCGTCGGCACCGCATTTTGCACAACCAGGGTGAAGACTGGCATGCTCAAGCCCAAGCCAACGCCAAATACGCACATGCTGGCTACCGCCATCGTGATCGTTTCCATATACCCCATCATCACCATGCCCAGAATCATGAAGCCGAAGCCGATAATCGCATAACGCTTGTACTTCCCTGTTTTGGACATCCATCGTCCAACCAAAGTGCTGAGCACAATCATCGTGATCGTCATCGGCATATTAATCAGACCAGATTGCGTCGGACTGTACCCCTTCACCCCTTGGACGAAGAACGGCAAATACATCATCGCCCCCATCATGCCCGCATTCATCAAGAAGCCAATGGCGTTGGAAACATTCACAATGCCATTCTTGAACAAGGATAGGGGCAGGATCGGATTCGCAGCCTTGCGCTCAATAAGCACCAGAACGACTGCACTCGCGATGGTAATGGCAAACAGGCCGATGATTTCCATGGAAGCCCACGCATACTTCGAACCGCCCCAAGAAACAGCCAGCAGCAAAGCTACAATAGCGACGGATAACGCTGCCGCACCCGCATAATCGATAGATTCCCTGCTGGTCTGCACCTTCTTGGGAAACATCCGTCCAATCATGATGAAAGCGACAAAACCGAGGGGAAGGAAAATCCAGAACAACCACTGCCATGGCATATAGTCAATCAAAAATCCGCCCAAGGTCGGACCCACCACGCTGGAAAAACCGAAAATGGCCATCATCAGCCCCGTCCACTTGGCCCTCTCGCGAGGCGCGAACAAGTCCCCTACAGCCATCGTCGTAGCAGCCATCAAAATACCGCCGCCCAGACCCTGGATTCCGCGATAAGCAATCATCTGAAAAATGCTCGTGGAAAATCCAGTTAAACATGCGCCCGCCATAAAAACGATAATCCCAATGAGCAGGAACGGCTTTCTCCCATACATATCCGACAGCTTGCCGACCAGCACGGTCGCAACGGTTGAAGTCAGCAAGTAAATCGTAATAACCCATGAATAGTAATCCATGCCTCCGAGCATGGCCACAATTCGCGGCATAGACGTACTGACAAGCGTCTGGTTGATGGCTGCGAAAAACATGGAAGCCATTAACGCGATCATAATGGTTACTTTCTGTTTATAGGACAAGCTCTCCATATCCAATCCCTCTTTCTCTTTTTATTGCTGTCCAAACAATTAGGTAGGTAACCTAAATATATAGGAACATACAACGGATATTGTTTGTAATCAAGGACCTTCTTTTTCCTCCCTGCCTTGCTGCATAGGTGTTCTGGATAAATCGGTTCATTCTGGCCATCCTACAAAGTATGCACAAGACAGTCGAACAGACTTCCGTCATTATAGTTGTATCATACAAACATATAATTGTATCCTACAACCAGATTGCGCATTTGTCAAGAGACTGGCACATTGCTCCTCTTCTCCGGTATGCGTTATGATAGACGAAAGCAGGATCACATTGAGGTGTCAGCCATGCATGAGCAATCTATGGAACGGATCGAACAGGAATTAACGGATTTCATCCGCAGAATTGTGGCCACGGAGACGAGAACAGGCAGTCTGGACCGCTCGGCCTATATTCTTTTGCGCCAACTGTCCCTGCATGGTCCAGCGGGTGTCAAAACCTTGGCGGACGAGCTTCGTCTGGATGTGTCAACCGTCAGCCGACAGGCCGCAGCGCTTGTGGACAAGCAATATGTGGAGAAAGTCCCGAATCCGCTGGATGGGCGGTCGTATTTCTATCGGCTGTCTGCACGGGGTGAGAAGGAATTCGAGGAAAACCGACGGCTGCGGCAAGCCAAGCTGATGGAGGTCTTTCAGGATTGGACGGAGGAGGAGCGCGAGAGCTTCGGACAGCTGCTGCAAAAGTACAACCAGTCTGTCAATCGGATGCTCCACAACCTGTAAAGGGCTGCTTAGTCTACAGATATTGCAGCAGGCACGCCGCATGATAAGCTGCCAAACGCTCCGCAAACGCTTGATCGGGAAAGCCTCTGTGCAGCAGCTTCAAGCCGCCCGAAGTCAAGGAGATATGATGGTGGAACCGGTAGAAGCGCATCCTGTCCGGGTCCAGCCGATCCGTGGAGAAATAGCGATAATGCTCGCCGAATCGCAGCTGCAGGAAGGCGTGTTCGTGCTCGATATCAAAGTATTGGGCTCCTTCTATATCAATCAAGCAAGGTTCCAACAAATCGTTGACTAGCACATGATCTGGACCCAGCTCCCCATGAATCCATCCGTATCGACGCCTGGGACGAATGTTGGAGGCGAGCTCGGCCAATACATCAAGCAGTTTGTTACGATGTTCCCGGATGGTGTCCTCATGTTCGATTAGATATGACAGCTGTATCCTCGCATTTTCTAATAAGATATGGTGGCAGTCTGCTGCCTTTGCTTCCAACCCGGGAACGCCGTATTCCTTCCTTTCCCTAGTATGCATATGCTGCACCATTGCGCCCAACCGCTCGAACACATCGTCCTGTACGCGCTTATCGGCATGTTGCATGTATGATTCAGCCTTGCGCCCTTCTATATACTCTACAAGCGCGTAATCGAACGGATACTTGTCCCGCTCCTGATTCAAATCATACAAGACTGGTACACGAACACCCAGCTTCCCCATCTCATCATGGGCGCGTCTAAATGGCTCGCTGCCATATGTCTGGGCATGAATCCCTCCGCGCACAATATCTTCTTCAAAGTAATTCTCGGCTAGCTCCCACACATACAGCACGCAGGAAAATCCATTGGTTGCATCCACCTTCCAAATCACTTTTTGCGCGCCGCCATGCAGTCTCGTTGCTTGCTTAACCTCATAACTTGAACCTAGCACGTTTTTGACATACGTTTGCAAGTCTTTCTGATTGAGATGATTGTTCATCGCCACGGGGGACACTACTTCCACTGTTGCTGACGGACGGCAGCTTGTACTATTGGGGAAATTAGAGCGAAATATAGAATTGCCGGCAACCTCACTGTAGGACAAATTCCGCAGAAATACTAGACTGTTTCTTTCCTGTTTGGTATGATGTTGTATAAGGTCTAGGTAAAAATATCCATACAAAAAAGCCTCTGGATGCAAGTCCAAAGGCTTTTTTTTGATCGCTTCAAAGCGATGCTGCACCGTTCAGCAGCCCGCGAATATAGGCAGACAGGTCGCGCGCAGCCCGTTCATGCGCCAACCGCCCTGGATGGGTGCGGGCGCCGATCGTCTCTGCGGTCGTATCCGGCAGCTGGAAGACGGTCACGTTCCGGTCTCCGGTCTGCTTCCTATACGCATCCACCGCACGGTAAATCGCCGGCATCATCGGAATGCCCAGCATGCCGTAAGCCCAGACGATCTGTGCTTGCGGATTGCACCTTCTGAGCTTGCGGAGAAATTGCACGACAGCATCTTCGAACGCTTGCACATCCTCCGCATGATAAGTGCCATCCTCCAGCAAGCGCTGTTGATGCGTCTCCCCTGTCGCCTCATCCCGCCAAGGAGGCGAGTGAAATGCTCCGCCGTCATTGGTCCCCAGATTCACTACCACCACATCCGGCTGCCACGAGGCAAAGTCATGCGCTTCGAACGCCCCCAGCGCCCGGTTCTTCTCGCCTGTCAGCAAGCCGCATACTTGCTCGTAGTAATCCGGCAGATTGCCGCGGGGATTGTTGTCCCAGCTCGTCAATACTCCCCAGCCGCTTTGGGAGAGAATGCGATATTCGGCATTCAACGCTTCCGCAGTCAGCGCAGCATAGTTATGGACAGCGCTGAACCACATCGGAATCCAGTCTTCCTCTTCCTTCGCGCCGATTGCGCCTTCTCCCGATGTGATGCTGTCGCCTATAAATTCAATTTTGTACGGCTTCTCCTCGACAGGCAGGATGTGCCCGTCGCTCTTCACCGCATGGATATGCAGCGAGCAAGCCGGGTCCGCGCTCATCGCCTGCAAGTCTTTGACCAGTCGAATCTGCTTCGCTTTGGCCGCATTCATGCCGCGGAACAGGCATATCCAATACCGGCCTGCGGTGAGCATTTGCCTGCTGACCACAGCGCCGTTAACCAAGAGGCTAATCCACGGCTCGTACTGCTCATAGTCGACTTCCACCTCGATCCACAGCTCCGAGCCTGTTGCGTTCAGCTCGATCCCGCTGCCTGTCCAGAACAGCGTTAGCGGAGACAGGCGGCCTGTCGTGCGGCCGTGAACCTTCAAATGCTCGATATCGGACAGCCTATATTCCTTCATGTTGGTGCTTGCCTTCATGATGGACTCCTCCTCATATTCGTCCTTTCTCCCTAGTCTACTTGAATTTGCTCTTGCGGCAAATAACTATTCTTCATCAGCATCGCCCATGACTACACACGCGCCAATCCGTCGATTGCTTCTGTACGCCGCTCTGACTTCCCGGCTTTTCATACCAATTTACATTCTCTTCGATTGGTGCTACATTATTTGATGATATTTTTTTCTAAGCTTGCTGAGGAAATATCATGATCACCAAAACACTAGACATCACTTGCAGGGGGTACTTGTACATGTTCGCAATGACAAGAAAAACTATACTAGCGCTTGCAGCCTTAGCGGCTGTTCTCGTTCTGCTCGCAGGATGCGGCGGCGGAAGCAACGGGAGCGGAAGCAACGGGGGCGCGAACAGCGCCAATGAGGGTGCGGCGGCGAATACGCCTGAGGTAACGCCTGTCTTCAAGATCGGCGGTATTCCCGATCAAGACGTGGCCGTGCTGACTAGAAGATTCGGCGGAGTGGCTGACTATCTGAGCGAGCAAACCGGGCTGACGGTGGAATATGTGCCTACGCAGGATTACGCTGCACTCGTGACGGCTTTCCAGCGCGGGGATATTCAGCTGGCTTGGTTCGGCGGGCTGACTGGCGTGCAGGCTCGCAATATGACGCCGGGCTCCGAAGCGATTGCCATGCGGCCCGAGGATGGCGAGTTCCATTCCGTATTCATCGCGCAAGCTGATCTGGATGTGAATAGCCTGTCGGATTTGGCTGGACTGAGCTTCGCCTTCGGCAGCGAAAGCTCGACATCCGGTCATCTGATGCCGCGCCACTTCCTCATGCAAGCGGGGATTGATCCGGAGCAGGATTTCGACGGCACTCCGAACTATACGGGTTCCCATGACAAGACCTGGCAGCTGGTGGAGTCCGGCGCTTACCAAGCCGGGGCATTGAATGCGGTAGTCTGGAAGAGCCGCGTCGAAGAAGGATCGATTGACTTGAGCAAAGTCAAGGTTGTAGAAACAACGCCGGCTTACTTCGATTACAACTGGACGATTAACGATGTCGATGCCGCGTACGGCGATGGGACGAAGGAAGCGGTCGCCGCCGCGCTGCTCGGCATGAATATGACCGAACACGCTGAGCTGCTGGAGCCGTTCCAGACCGATCAATTCGTCGAGACGAACAACGGCAACTATGCGGAAATTGAGGAAGTCGCCAAGCAATTGGGCATTATCAAATAAGAAGGAACAACTAGACTGAAGGGGACAAACCATGCCTGATACCGAAATGTTCGCGCTGGAACAGGTCTGCAAGTCCTACGGGGCAGCCTATACGCTGCATCCCTTGGATCTGCACATACGCAAAGGCGAGATCGTCGCGCTGATCGGACCTAGCGGCGCCGGCAAGACCACTTGCTTGAATATGCTGGCCGGCACGATCCGGCCTGATGCCGGGTCGCTGCGCATTGCCGGAAAGCCCGCCGAGAGCTACGCTTCCGGCAAGCAATTGGCGAAGGTCGTCGGCATGATCCGCCAGCAATTCGACTTGGTCGGCTCTCTGCCTGTCATTCATAATGTGCTTGCAGGACGGCTGCATGAGTGGGGACTTGGCAAGTCCCTGCTCTCTTTCTTGTTCCCGCAGGACAAGCCTATCGCGGCAGACGCCTTGCATCGCGTCGGGTTAGCCGACAAGCTGTATGACAAGACGGCCAACCTGTCCGGCGGCGAGCAGCAGCGCGTAGCGCTGGCGCGCCTGCTTGTGCAGCATCCGCAAGCGATTCTGGCCGATGAGCCGATCGCTTCGCTGGACCCGGCGCGAGCAGAGGACGTGCTCGGCATGCTCGTAAGGCTTGTGCGGGAAGAGAACCTGACGCTGGTGTCGAGTCTCCATTCCGTCGAGCTGGCCCGGCAATTTTTCGAGCGCATGATCGCGATCAAGGAAGGCCGGATATTCTTCGATCTGCCGACCGCACAAGTGACCGATCAGCTCATCAGCGAGCTTTATCAATTGGAGCACGCTCATGGGACGGGAGCCTCATGATCAGAACGTATCTTGATTTCCACAAAAAGAATCTATTGACCGGGCTGTTATTAGCCATCTTCATCTGGAGCCTGTTCGCGGTTCAGTGGGGACCCGGCTTGTTCCACCAGGGCGGCCGGGCTGCGTTGAGCCAGATGCTGCAAGGACTTATCCAACCCGATTTTTCCGGAGAGATCCTGCGATTGGCCTTCTCGGCCGCATGGACGACGCTGGCATACGCGGTGGCCGGGATGTCGCTGGCCATTGTGATCGCACTCGTGTTCGGGGTATTCGCCTCGGGGGTGCTCGCTTCAGGACGGTCCGCACGCACTGTGCAGACAGTCGGCTTTCGGAGCGTGCTTGGCTTCATGCGGGCGATTCACGAGCTGGTATGGGCATGGCTGTTCGTAGCGGCAATCGGGCTGTCGCCCTTTGCCGGCATTTTCGCCATTGCGATTCCTTATGGCGGCATTCTCGGGCGCATCTTCGCGGATATGCTGCAGGATGTGCCGGATGAACCCATTTCGGCCTTGCGGTCGGCGGGGGCATCCAAGCTGCAATTGCTGTGCTACGGATATTTCCCGATTGCTCTGGCGGACATGCTCAGCTACTTGATGTACCGCTTCGAATGCGCCATTCGATCTTCCGCGATTATGAGCTTTATCGGGTTAGGCGGACTTGGCTTTCAAATCCAGCTTTCGCTTCATGACCTGAGGTATGATCAAGTGTGGACGTTCCTCTTCTTCTTGATCGGTCTTGTCGTGCTGGTGGATTTGTGGAGCCAACAGCTGCGGAAAAGGCTGGTGGCATAATGCAGCCCATCCAACCTGCAACACCTGACGCGCGCAAGCCCGGCCGACGGTTCGGATTCGTCCGCTTCTCGGTATACCTGGCACTTGTCCTTGCCGCAGCTTCGTGGGCATACATCTTCGTTGGGGAACAGGCCAGTCTCGCTGCGCTATTCTCGGCCAAGAACCTGCACTATGCTGTCCAGTTTCTGAAGGGTATGGCAGGAATCGGGGAAGCAAGCCCCGCCTTCCTCGACATCGAGAGCTGGAAGCGAGCCCTGGCCCTGACCTATCAGACGCTCCAAATGAGCCTGATGGCGATCGGCTTCGCCACAATCGGCATGCTGCTCACAGTCATTCCCGCCTCCCGCGTATATGCCGGGGGCAGCGAATCGGCTGCGCGAAGATGGTATAATCGGGCCGCATACGGCCTTGTCCGGGCCATGTATGTCGTGTCCCGTTCGGTTCCCGAGCTTATCTGGGCCATGATGATTATCTTCTTTTTCAAGCCGGGTCTGCTGCCTGGGGCCATCGCTTTAGCCCTGCACAACTTCGGCATTCTCGGGAAGCTGTGCGCCGAGGTGATCGAAGACCTGGACATGCGCCCGATCCGCAATCTGGCTTCGTCCGGCGCTTCCAAGGCGCAAATATTGGTATACGGGATCATTCCCGCCGTGCTGCCGCGATTCCTGACGTACATACTGTACCGCTGGGAGGTCATCATCCGTACAACGATCGTTGTCGGATTTGTTGGCGCGGGCGGTCTGGGACTCGAGTTCAAGCTGAGCATGAGCTGGTTCCACTATACCGAGTTGACGCTGTACCTGATGTGCTATCTGCTGCTCGTGTTCGCGGTCGATCTGATTTCCGCCGGACTTCGCAAGTGGATGCAATAAAGATTGGAAGCTGCCCCATCTCTGAGGCAGCTTCTTGTATACGTGGAAAGTTGAAGCCGTCTATATCGCTTTTGGCGCCGAAATCACCGAAGGCGGCTTGTTCTGAAATTCGTTGCAACGGGAATTATTGGCAGTCGTACTATTCGTTAATGGTAGCAACTTCACTCTTTTTGAGGGATTTTCGATGAAAATGATCCATCTATTACCCTATTACTATTATTACTTACGCTGCCTTCCACTATGAATGGTAATTCGGTAATATATGCGACTCTATATGCTGTATGCGCCATTTTTCATTACTTTGCTGCCCTAAATGATTGATAGTACTGCTAATAATCGTTCATGCCAGCGATGAATGGCAAAGGACATGCGGCTAGTGATTGCGGCAGATTGCTGCTTAGTCACTGGAATTGCGGTGCGGATACGGCGGCTAGATATGATGAGATGAGTTGCTGGAACCGTCGGTGTGACAACGGCGCGTACCCGCTGCAACTATCAGCTGTGCTCGATTCCCGTTCAAGGCTGGCTGCCGCCAATCGTATTCACCGTCTCGGCGATGAAGGATTGAACAAGCGCGTCATGCTGGCGCGATGCCAGGGCAACGGTCGAGAAGCAACGGTCCGTCGCGAGCTCCATTAATATGTGCACATGCTGGCGGGGCCGGTTGCCGACAGCCCAGCAGGAGACAAGCGAAAGCCCCATCCCTGCCTCCACTAAGGCAAGGACCGATTCCGTCGTGTTGACTTCCGCGACTGTCCGAAGCTGCTCCGGATCGAGGCCGTGGCTGCGCAACGCCCGGTCCGCCGCCTCCCTTGTCCCGGAGCCTTTCTCCCTCATAATAAACGGATCATGCACGACCTCCTCCAGCGTGGACACCTTGCGCTCGGGATCGCTGCCAATCAGCGCCAGACGGTCTTCTGCGATCACCTTCGATACCAGTCCTGAACCTTGGGGGCTGTCGCCAATCAGCGCAACGTCTATCCGTCGCTCTACCAGCTGCTGCAGAATGCTCGCCGAGTCGTCCATGCTGATAGACAATTCCACCTGCGGATACTTGTTGCGGAAGGCCTGTGCCACACTCGGAAGCATGTACAGAGCCGGTATCGTGCTCGCGCCAATGCGCAGCAGCCCCGATAAGCCCTCCTGCAGCTGGCGGCACTCCCGCTGGAACTGCTCCCAATGTCCCAGCAGCTCCCTGGCTTTCTTGTAGACCACCCGCCCCGCAGACGTAAGCTCCACAAACGCCGTATTGCGGTTGAACAGCTGCAGACCCAACTCCTCCTCCAGCGTCTTGATCTGCCGGCTGACCGCCGATTGCGTCAGCTTCAGCCGTTCTGCCGCCTCGGAGAAATGGTGATGGTCCGCCACGCGAATAAATGTCTCAAGCCTTTTCAGATTCATCATCAATCTCCTTGCCTATACGTATTGCTTGCAGTATATCGAATTGCGTCCCTTCCTACAATCTGTTTCTCCCGACTGCCGCAGCTCGCCGTTATGCATCACCGTCTGCATAAGAAACCTCTAATCAGCACCCCCATCGCTTTAGCCGCAAACGAAATGCGTCGCGGACATGCAATGAGACTGATTCTCAATTTCTTTGACAATGATTCTCATTTGCGTTATCTTGAATACAGAGCATTATCCAGAACGATTACGGCTGCATGGATTGTCCGTACAGACCGACACAAGCAGGTGAACAGAATGAAGATCATGCCGTTAACAGCGGACGAACGAAGAGTGCTGTCCGATTATCGTGTAGCGTTGGAGCGACTGGGAGAGAGCGACTTGTCTCTCGCTGCCGCTTCCTTATTCCGTCCGCATGAACTGAGACCATTCTTGGCGAAGGCGCAAGACGTGCTGAAAGCCCCTGATCTGCGCACAGCCGCATCCATCTTCGCCAAGCGATATGGCTATTTGTTGACCGTTCCCGCGTTCTATAGCTTCTCCGTATGGAACAAATCCTTGCAGCTGCACAGTGACCGGCTGTATCTTGAACCGTCCGACTCCGAGGAGCACTGGCTTCCCAGACTGGGTGTTCCGGACACCGTCACTGTACCCGAATCTGCGGCAGAGCGGGAGCTCCTGCGGGACACCCTGATTCAAGCCGTATTCGCCGATCACCTGCATCCCTTGTGGAGCCTGCTCTCCGAGACAGCTTCCATCTCCAAGCAAGTGCTTTGGGAGAATACAGCGATCTATCTGTACTGGCTGTACGAGACTCTCTTGCACTCGGATTTGCCGGAAGACGTGATGAAGAGAGTTCGCGAGGATTTGGACTATGTGCTGCATGCGGACTTCCGCTTGTTCGGCACCGCGCAAAAGCAGCCGCTTGCCAAGTTTTACACGGATAAGAGGCAGGTAGACGACCAGCTCATTCGCATTCGACAAACCTGCTGCCTCACTTACATGGCAAGCGGTTCCTACTGCAAGTCTTGTCCGAAAGCGTGCCATGTCCTACAATCATAGAAAAGCCAATATATGAGGTGATCCCGAATGAAGGATCGAAACTGGGCGGGCAACCTCCGTTACCAAGCCAAGGAGTGCCTTGTCCCGGAGCATGTGGAGCAAGTGCAGGAGTGGGTCGCGCGAAGCGGGCAGATCAAGACGCTGGGCAGCCGCCATTCCTTCAATGAAATAGCCGATTGCACCGGCAGCCACATCTCGCTGGAGAAGCTGAATCGCATCATCGCCCTGGATCGCGAGAAGCATCAAATCACCGTGGAGGGCGGCATCCGCTATGGGGAGTTGTGCCAATACTTGCATCAGGCAGGCTATGCCCTGCACAATTTGGCCTCACTGCCGCACATTACGGTAGCAGGCGCCTGCGCGACAGCTACACACGGTTCCGGCGACCAGAACGGCAATCTCGCCACGGTCGTCGCTTCGCTGGAAGTGGCGAAGGCCGACGGCGAGACGGTCACACTATCTCGCGGCAACCATCCGGACTTTGCCGGGGCTGCGGTTAATCTGGGCGCCATTGGCATCGTCACGAAGCTCACCCTGGACCTGATACCCGCCTTCCAGATGCGCCAGCATGTATACGAACGGCTGCACCTCGAGCAGCTTGAAGCCAATTTCGACGCGATCTTCTCCAGCGCTTACAGCGTCAGCCTGTTCACGGATTGGCGGGAGCCCATCTTCAACCAAGTTTGGCTGAAGGAAAAGCTGACCGGCGAGGACCGGCCAGAGGCAGAAGCTACGCGCTGGGGGGCCGCGCTGGCGAAGGCCAATGTCCATCCCGTACCTGGCATGGAGGCGGAGCCTTGCAGTGCGCAGATGGGCATACCCGGAGCCTGGCATGACCGGTTGCCGCACTTCCGCTTCGAATTCCAGCCAAGCGCCGGCGACGAGCTGCAAAGCGAATATTTCGTGCCGCGGGAGCAGGCTTATGCGGCGCTGTCCGCTCTCAGCCGCATCCGTTCGCAGATTGCCCCGCTGCTGCACATCAGCGAAATTCGCACGATTGCCGCTGACGAGCTGTGGATGAGCCCCTGCTGCCAACAGCATACGGTCGGCATCCATTTTACCTGGAAAGCAGACTGGGAGGCCGTTCGGGCCGTCCTGCCGCTAATCGAAGCTGAACTCGAGCCGTTCGGCGCACGTCCGCATTGGGGGAAGCTGTTCACTATGCCCGCCAGCAAGCTGAAGGCCATGTATGCCAAATTGCCAGACTTTCAGAAGCTAGTGCACCGCTATGATCCATCAGGGAAATTTGCCAACGCCTTTATACGTCAATATATCCGGGAAGCCTGACGGCTTCCCTTTTCTATGCTCTCATCAGGTTTATTTTAATAATAAGGATTGTCCAGCATTCGAGCAGTAAGCTGGTATCCAGCCTTTTATCCGTGCACCGCCTTCTGAATGGTTACTTACGACAAGGTCGCCTCTATGTTGCCTTATGATCTTTCTTGAAATCGTTAACCCTAAGCCTATTCCTCCGGTTGAGCGATTTCTCGAGGATTCACCACGATATAGCGGTTCGAAAGCACGTTGTATTTCTTCCGATGAGAAACCTTCCCCTGTATCTTGAACAGTAAAGGTCACATTGCTGCCATCCTTGCAGCATTGAACAACAATCTTACCAGAGTGCGGCGTATGTCTGACAGCATTATCCAATAGGTTGTTCATGGCACGTTCTAATAAATACGAATCCCCCATGACTATACTATCTTCACCGAACTCGCTCAGGATAGAGATATGCTTCTGTCGAGCCAGCAGAGCCAGGCTGTTAATCGATTTCTGCAATATATGCGAAAGATCCAATATATTTTCTTTGATGTCCATCTCCACATATTCCGTCTTAGCAAATGCAAAAAGGTCCTCTACAAGACGGTCCAATTGTGCTGACTTCTCCTTGCAGACCGCCAGATATTTGGATTTCTTTTCCGGCGTATCGGCAATTCCCTGTTCCAGGCCGTCCAAATAACCACGCAAGGCAAATAATGGTGTCCGTAAATCATGGGCGACTGCAGCAATGACAAATCGCCGTTCTGCTTCTAATTCCACTTGTTTTTGAATCGATTCCTGAAGACTGTCTGTCATCACATTAAATCCATCGCGTACTTCAGTAATTTCAGTAATCCGGGAAGCAGGCAACTCGACGTCCAAATCTCCCTTGGCCACCTCTCGGACTGCTTGGCTCAATCTCTCAAGCGGTTTGAGAATAGACCGCTGCATTACATAACCAATGATGCAAAAAGCAAGCAGCAATCCTGCAACTGCCGCAATCATCTGGACCATTCTTGAATCCGGAGAATCATGCATATCGAGACGGAGTGATCCTGTTGTTAGCAAGTGGGCAGCTACATAACATACCCATGGCAACATCAAGATTAAAAGCAAACTAAGTATAGAAAATGTACGAATGCGAATCGATCTCATCCTATTCTCCTTTAAAACGGTAGCCTATGCCCCAGACATTGATTATATATTTGGGGTCGTTTGGATCGGACTCAATTTTCTCGCGCAAGCGGCTAATATGGACGCGGACAGTATGTTTATCGCCAATTCCGTCCCAAAATTTATCAAGTAATTGACCGTATGTGAAAACCAATTGCGGATGCTCGGCAAACAGTCGCAATAATTCATATTCTTTGGGTGTAAGCGAGATGCATCTTCCCTCTACAGATACTTCTCTTGCGGATAAATCCAAGGCAAGGCCGCCGTAATGCAAGACTCTCCTGCTAACTCCCTTCTGGGAACCAGCGCGTCGCAATACAGCCTTCACTCGGGCAATTATCTCTCCCGGAGATGCGGTTTTAACCATATAATCATCCCCTCCAAGCGCCAGCCCGCGAATTTTATCTACATCATCACTGAGGGCGCTCAGGAAGAGGATAGGAATGTTGCTTTCCTCCCGTACCTGCCGACAGAGCTCAAAACCATTCTGGTTCGGCATCATGATATCAAGAATTATGCAATCAATTGTAAATTTCTTAAGTGCGGACAGCGCTTGATCGGCATCATTAGCCGTTTTTACATAGAAACCGTCATTTTCCAAAAAGTCTCTTAATAGTTCGACAATGCTTCTGTCATCATCTACAACTAGAATCGTCTGTATTTCCTTCACAAAATCCTACCTTCCGTTCGATGTTAGTGAAAAGAAACGGACCTTCCAGCGCAATCTCCTTTCAGTATATCACTGTTTCCACCATGATCACTCTATTGTGATGGATTGTGATTGTTTTGTGACCTTTTTGCACCATCATTTGAGACACTTTGAGGGTATTCTTTTATGGTGAAACAATCGGCGGTTTATGCATCTCAATCTAAGAGGGAAAGGACAGCGATAAATGAAAAAGAACATGGGAATCGTTCTTCTAATCGTGTCATTCATGTGGGTCATGCATACATTATCCAAAAACTTCATGGTTGATCCCGCTTTTCAGGATTTTCTTGCGAAAAAAGATGCGGCCCTAACCAACGAGTCGTTGTGGGTGCTTATGATCAGATTCCACATCATTTTTGCGATTATCTCCCTAATCACTGGACCCTTGGGTGTGATTAAGAAATTGCGAATAAAATCTGTTCCATTTCATCGTTGGAATGGTCGAGTCTATGTGCTGTCTATTTTGTTGAATGTTATCCCTGGTGTTTACGTTTCTTTTTTTGCAACTGGAGGATGGTTGAGCACCATTGGATTTCTCGTTTTAAGTACACTTTGGTTTGGTACAACCATTCTAGGCTATATCCATATTAGAAGAAAAAACGTGCTCAAGCATAGTTCTTGGATGTCAAGAAGCTTCTTTCTTACCTTTGCCAATATGTTCATCTACATCCTTGTGGCCATTTCACACAATGCCTTGCAATTATCGTATGCTACTTCTTACACGATAGCTGTATGGTTATGCTGGGTGATCAGTTGGTGCATGGCAGAAATCATGATACGAAAAAAAGTATTTATATAATTGGGCATCCATCCAAATGCCCACTCCAGGAGATTGAAAAAAAAATCGAACGTGCCGCCATGATCGCTTATGAAGACAATGAATCATAATGGCCGTGGATAAAGCGCTCCGAACAAAAGGAGCCGTCCCAGAAAGTCTAATCCTAGACTGGAACAGCTCCTTTTCTCATCCATGCGCGCTACACTTCTCCCCAGAAAACCTCGGTCTCGTAATCAACGTGCACGTATCCGTCTTGCTGATGCTGGTCAAACATTCGCTGCAAATCTTTCATCATCGGTTCATACCCGGCATCCCCCGGCAGAGGCATATACGACGAGGAAATCACCCTTCCACGCAGCGCTTCAACATCCACGGTTTGTCCGTTGGGAAAACGCGCTTCCGTCATGCCCCCGGGTTTGAAAAATAGCGCCAAATCCGCCGGTGCAATGTTTTTGTGACGCACCTTGCTGTAATCCGTGCCGTGCGTTTCAAGCAGCCTGCTGTATGCTTCCCGGAAAGGCGTGCCGTGCGCAAGCCGAGTGTTCCAGATCAAGACGGCTTTCCCGCCCGGCTTCAAGATGCGCCTGAACTCGGCCTGTGCCGCTGGCCGGTCGAACCAGTGAAAAGCTTGCGCACACACGATGACATCTACCGATTGTTCCGGAAGTCCCGTCTCCTCAGCTGAACCCGGCACCAGGCTAAGATTCGGATAATGACCAAGCTTGCTGGCGGCCGCTTCCCGCATTTCGCGATTTGGCTCAACAGCCGTCACCTGGCTGCCCCGCTCCAGCAGCAGCTCGGTGAAAATGCCGGTTCCCGCCCCAATGTCAGCCACCTTGCCGCCGTTCTGAAGCCCCACAGTTTCATACAAGTAATCCAGCGCTTCCTTCGGATAACTGGGCCGGTATTTCACATACACCTCAACCCGGTTGGAAAAACGCTCCTTGCTGTTCATGGGAAACGCCCCCTCTCTAACCAAAATCGTTGGTCAACTTGGCTCCACGTCAGTATTTTACCATATTCCTTCCTGTGCAAATAAACGGGAATGCCCTTGGGACAAAAAGGACTCCCTGGAACAGCCCTATCTGTCCCAGAGAGTCCAGCCACTATTCCTTATACTTATCCTTCACGATGCTGGAGCCAATTCCCGCGCCGACCATCAGAATGAGGGGACCGAAGTTCCAGAGGAATGATCCCCCGTACAAAGGTATCTCCAAAGCCGTAAATTTGTTCAGAAGGACAGCGCCTATTTTGACCGCCAACAGACCGATTCCAATCAGAAATACGACATCGAATGCAAACTTCAGTCTCGGATACGCCAACTGCTTGCTGTCCTCGATTACCTTTTTCGTCAATTCCTCATCGCTCCTTAGCAGTTCATCAATGGTTACACCCAAGAGATCGCTGACTTTGATAATAATCTCAATGCTCGGGTAATTCTGGCCGTTCTCCCACTTGGAAACCGACTGTCGGCTGACATACAGCTTCTCTGCCAATTCTTCCTGTGACCAGCCTCTTTGCTTTCGCTCATTCTTCAGCTTCTCTCCAAAGATCATATCAGCAACAACCTTTCTGTTATCTGTGTCCCATTATGATGACTGCCGTAGCTTAAAGTAAAGATACCTTTGGTTGCAGACCCGCGCAACCCCTGGTTGCATCGCTATGAGGCCTGCAGTAGCAGCGTTTTTTCAATCGGGTCCGGTTATTCTGCTCGAGCCGCCGCCATACTCTTCATCCTCCGCTGAATCAGGCGCAGCAGCCACTTTCGCTCGCCTGGAACTTGCTCCTGCAACCTGGCGGCCGCGACGGGCAAGATCCACACGTCCACACGTTCGCGGCTGACCTTCGCCAATCTGCAATATTCCCGGATATAAGCACGATTCAACCATCTCCTGATCTGCCGTTCCAGGAAGGCCTTGATCGCCGAGATGTCCCGCAAGTTCGCAGGCGAGAGGAAGATCAAGGAAGTTCTGGCCACATCACACAACGGATCCCCGATGGTCGCATTGGACCAGTCTACGGCCACATAGTCGTCAGCCGTCACAAGAATATTGTCAGGATGCAAGTCGCCATGGCAAATCTGACGGCCTTCCGGCAAGGCGTGCAGATAGCTGCATATGGTCGCCGTGTTCTCCTTCAACAGCCCCTCGCCCTCCCGGATCGACTGCTCGAGCTTGTCCTTCTGGCGGGGAAGCTTCGTGGAGGAGCAGCTATGTATGCGATGATGCAGCCGGGCCATTTCCCTTGCATGCTTGAACAGACCCCTCGGATGAGCCCGCATCATCGCAGCCAAAGCGGAACCCGGGATTCGCTCGTAAATCAGGCCCCTCCGACCGCTCTCCTCCATCAACTCGTAAACCCTCGGAGCCGCCACTCCCGCTTCGCGAACGATCTGGCCGATTTCAGCTTCTCTTCGAATCGCATCCGCAGCGTACCCCGGATAGTACAGCTTCAAGGCGCGCTGTTCCCCCCAAGCATACACCTCGGCGGTCCTGCCTTTGCCAATCAGCTTCCCTTTTTTCATTCCAGATCCTCCATTGCGCCATTTTTGTGAAATCTCTTACTGCCATTCCGTCACAACAGATGGAAACCCTTCTTCTTGGCTACGCGCTCTACCTTATGCAAGAGGAAAACAGACAGCAGAGTGAATAACAGCGCGTAGGCGCCTAGAATCCCCCACTCTACCCCAATCGGCAGCAAGGGGCTCCACTCGGTCTGAAGGCTGTAGTAACGGACCAGATCGTATGCCCAGGTGAATGGAAGCATATAAGCCAGGGTCTGCACCAGAGGCGGAAGATGACTCACCGGAAAATAAGCGCCTGCTACAAATTCAAGCAGCATGGCCAAAACCCCTGCAAGCGCTTGCGCTTGTCTGAACAAAATGCCCAGCAGTGCGATCATCACGCCAAGCGCGACGAGAGAAGCTAACACCAATACACAGACCGCTAATATGATGAAGGATTCCATAACACCAAGCCCGGCATACATAATCAACATCACATATAACGGGAGAAAAAAGATCAGGTTCAGCGCCACGCCGCCCAAGACAGTGCCGAGGAAATAAGCGTATCGCGAAATCGGGTTGCTGTACAAGTACTCCAGTGTCCCGTTGTACAAATCATTCGTGACGGCCGACAAGGGAGCCTGCAAGGCAACTCCGCTAAAGATCCAGATCAGCATGGCACTAATGAAAAAAATGAATAATCGGTCGCCGGCCAAAGACTGCTCGCCCTGGAGGGCAATGTTGTCGGATAAAACCAAAAAGAATAATATCCGGATAGCCATCTGCACCAAATAGCCAATCGAGTTGGGCAAATACCTTGCGGCAATCTGCAATTCCTTCATCGCCGCCGCCCTGACTGCACCAAGAAACAGCGGAGCCGCGTCAGGCTTATGCACGCGCACGTTCAAGTGAATCCTCCTCCTTCTCCCCCAACAGCATCACGAACAAATCCTCCAGCGCCAGTGACCTGTGCCGGAACGTCGCACGGACATCGTCCTCTCTCAAAACCTGCAGAATCGCTTCCATGCCTTCCCATACCTGATAGACGCCGTAGGAAAGCACGGCGCCGTCCTCCCTCTCGGTGACGAACGCAACCTGCGGCAATTGCGAAAGCCTGTCTTGCGTGGCGGCTGGCAAATCGCTCTTGGGCATATCGATGAATTCGCTTGCCTTTGCCTGCTTGCGCAATTCAAGAACGGTGCCGCTCTGGATGCGCGCACCGTGGCGCATGAGGGATACCCGGTCGCTCAAATCCTCCACCTCGGATAAAATATGGGACGTGAGCAGAATCGACTTCCCTTTGTTCCTCGCATAATCCTTCAGGCAATTCCGCACTTGCGCCGATACGAGGGGGTCCAGCCCCTTCGTCGGTTCATCCAGATAGACAATCATCGGTTCATGAAGCAGCGCCCGCATGATCACCATTGTTTGCTTTTGTCCGCCGGACAAGTGCATGAATGGCGTATCCAGCTTGTCTTGAAAGCCCAAATCTGTACTCATATTAGTGATGCGAGTCCGGATCTGATCTTCCTTCATCCCCCGCAATCTTCCGAAGAATAGCAAGTTCTCCCTGGCTGTCAGCCGGGCGTAAGCCGATCTCTCCGTATCCTGTCCGACATAGCCGATCAAGCGGCGTATCCTGACCGGATCGCGGTCGATATCGTACCCGCCTATGCGAACAGCGCCGGAATCCTTCGCAAGGAGCGCGGACAAAATTTTGATAAAGGTAGTTTTGCCCGCCCCGTTCCTGCCCAGAATCGCATGAATCTCTCCCTTTTTCAGATCGAATGCCATATGGTCCAGGACCATTCGATTCCCGTATGCTTTGCACACGTCGAAAGCTGTCAACACTTCCATAAGAAAACCTCCTATAATTACGATTGATTAATCAATCGTTTTATGTGAAAAAGAGAGGGTCCGCTAGCGAATCGGACCAAAGATTTGAACTGCGCACGGCGCAAACTGCTCCCAGACCGGGTGATCGGGTTCATTGGTAATATTCAGGCGCAAGCCGATCAGAAAGCTGGTATAGGTAATGGCTGTCTTCTCTGCGTCGGAAGCCCTTAACTGGCCCTTTTCCTGCCCCTTCTGGATCAGCAGCGCAAGTCTTTGCACCAGATTCTTATGAAACTGCCTCAATAAGCTGTACTCCTTCGCAAATGTAGAGGGCTGCCCGATAATCTGTTGAATCAAGCGCAAATATATGCCCATCTTGGCGAACTGATAGAGGTGATCGCGAACCATCCGCTCTATTTCCTCCATCGGATGTTCCGGATCTGTCTGGAAATCCAAGATTTCCGCCTCTCGTTCCTGGAGAGGTTCTGCCACTACAGCATGAAAGAGCGCTTCCTTATTCTCGAAATAAGTGAAGACGCTGCCGAAGCTGACCTTGGACGCTTTCGCCACCTTCTGAATCGTCGTATCGTAATAGCCATATTCGGAAAACAGACGAAGCGCTTGCTCCAGGATTGTGGCCCGCTTCTGTTTCATGTTCTGTATTTGTTTCTCGGATGCCGGCATGAACGAAAACCTCCCGCCACAAACGATTGATTAGTCAATCATAATTTATACTTTCCTCGCGTCCTCTGTCAAGAAGGAATTTGCAAGCGCCTTCTCGCTCTAGATCACTTCTCCCCGCTTCCGCAAGTACAGGAATAGCAGAATGCCGGTTATGGCGCATAGCGCCGCGCATAAACCGATAAATCCGTAACCCGCCTGCAGACCGCGAAGCAAGGCTATCTGCGCGTCGGCCTTGTAGACGTTCTTCACGCCCTCGATAATCCAGCCAATCAGGTAATTGCCGATCACACTGCCGATGCCCATAAGCGTAACGGTGAACGTAATGGCCACATCGCTGCCGTTCGGATACCGCTTCGCCAGAAAAGCCATAACCGTGGGATACACCATAGCGATACCTATGCCTGAAGCCGCAAACAGGAATGCATAGCTTTCCCCACCGAGAATCGCGCCAAATGTGCAAATGGCTGAGAATGCAGAAAAACCGATCAGCGATATGGCAAAGCCCCATTTATCCGTCGCTGCTCCGAGTAATAGCCTTGCCGCCGCAAAGCAGACGAAAAATCCGGACAACAACCCGGAAGCCCGGACAGTATCCCAGCCGTAGGCCTTCTCCAGAAAGTTGACGAGCCATCCGCCCACGGCCAGCTCAGAGACCACGCCAAATGTGAGAATCAGCACCATCAGCCACAGCACGGGGTCGCGCACTAGTAATTTGAGCGGAACCCGCTCCTCCTGCTTCGTCGCATCGCCCGGAAACTTGCTGAACAGGGCAAACAGGATGGGCACAATAGACAACGACAGCATGGCCAAATACATGCCGCGCCAATCCAACGCATACCCGTTCACTGTCACGTTCATCAACCCTGTTGCGGCTAACGGGGCCACAACTGAACTCAGTCCATAGAAACCATGCACCAGATTCATCATCATACCGGCATTCTTCACGAAAATGCGCGCGCCAAGAATCGCCAGGGCGATCTCCAGCATTCCGTTGCCAATATACATAAGAAAGTAAGAGCCCGTAAACACGGAGAAGCTGTGAGAATAGAAGATCAGCACACCGGAGGCGATCATCGCTGCGAAGGCTGCGATCGTGACCTTCTGAAGCCCCCATACTCGCGTCAGGTAGGCTGTGAAGGAGCAGGCAATCAAATAACCCAGCGCATTAAGCGACAGCAAGGTGCCCAGCTGCGATTCCTCCAGCATGAACTCAAATTGTATACGCGGGATAGCCGGGCCCTTGATGTTTTCCGAGAATCCGAACAGGACAAAACCAATAAATATCGTCGCCAGCTGCATGGCGTAAATCTTGTTGATTCTTGCTGACTTCTTCCCCACTCTGTATGCTCCTTCGCCGTCTCTGTACTCTTTTTCTAACATGCCGCTTCGCTTGCCATATTATATCATGCCGTTCGTCTTCTGTATTCTCCACGCTATCAAATCTTTTGGTAAAGATTCTGCTCGGACATGCAGGCAAAAGCGCGAACCGGATGTCCTATTCTTCGCCGAAATCTTGTGACCTCTGCACAATAAATCGAGACACTTTGGGGCTGGCAGGCCGCATGCAAGTTCGCTACCCTTTACGTAGAAGAAGGAGGAGATAGCGTGGAATGGAACAAGCTCGAGGATTTGCTGACCAGAACCTTTTATCCCATCGGGATTTCCGGCGATGTGCCCAACCCGCTGAATCGCTGGTTGGTCAAGAGCGCGCAAGGCCCCCTCTCCTCGCCGTTCGATGACCCGCTGGCGGAGTTGGGCGGGCGCATCTTGCTTGCATGGGAAGAGGACCAGCTGGAGGAAAAAGTGAAAGAAACAAACTGGCGTTTCCATATTTCCGATATGGTGCATCGCTACCAGGAACCGAATCGAATCTTTCCTTTGTTTACATCCCGGCCAGATAACTATATGTATGCTTGCACAGGAGTCTATTGCTCCAGAGACACCGATGTCGTGGTCAATGTTCTCCCTTATTTCCCGTCTCCGATCCGCATATGGATCAACGGCGAGCTTGCGCTCTGCGGCCCCCGCTCGTCGATAGTCAACAATACGCATTTCATGTACCGGCTGCGCGCAGGGATGAATGCGGTGCTGGTCGAATGTCCGCTGTTTCACCCGATATCCCTAACCTATAACGAATTTATTGTGCATCTTCATCCTGTCCAGCATTTGCTAGAGACTGGAAAAGACTGGTTCTTCGATCCGGCATTCTTGTCCTACCTGCAGCAATCGTACTGTCTAGTGCCGGATCGGACTGAGGTGCGAGCCGGAGAAACGGTTCGCCTTCTCGTCCAGCCGCTGTATCTGGGCGATTCAACGCGGAGACGGGAGTCCTTGCTCGTATCCGCTCAAGACAGCGCCGGGTCCGTCGTGGCTGAGGCGAATGCGCTGCCGGGACAAGTCATAACGCTGCAGATGCCCGCTGACCAGCCAATCGGTGTGCTGCGCCTGCAGGTCAGAAGCTTGGCCGCCGACCAGACGCTTGGCCGCCTGTTTCTCGCCTGCGGTGAAATCGCAGAAATCGCTCAGTGCATAGAGGCGAAACTCCCCTCGCGAAGCGACTTTCACCCGGATGTGCAGCGTTCGGTTCAATTCGCAGCGGAGCTCCCGCGCATGCTGCAAGAAGTCCACCAATATTGCAATCGGGGTTGTCGGGAAGAAGCGCTCCGCACGCTTTACGAGACTGAACGTTATTTGCACAGTGCGGCTGGCGAGCACCCCGTGCAGCTGCATCAGGTTTTTCCGCGCATCTACACGTATGTTCAAACCAAGACCACAAGCAGCGGAACAGCAGCGTGCACGATCATATTGCCTGATCATTACAACCCGGAGCGAGCATACCCCGTCGTGTTCTTCTTCCATGATCCGCAAGCCAGGCAGATTCCTGTCCACCTGCCATGGACCGCGTGGACTTCCACTCGCGATGCCATCATAGCGTGCTTGCCCGGTATCGGAAGAAGGAACGATGCGGACGATCTCCAGACGATCCGAACCATTCGTGGCGTGATGGCGCATCTGAACGCGGACCGGGAACGCATATACGGCATCGGCTTCTGTTACGGCTCCACGAAGCTGTTCCAGATTGCCATGCTGGTGCCGCATCTGTTCGCTGCCATTGCACCGATTATCGGCGATCCTCGTCTCGATTCCGATCAGCCGGAATACGCGCGTATCGACAACCTGCAGCAACTGGCCATCTACGGCATCAGCAGTGTGCAGAATTGGTTCTATAACAGTCTTCGTATGCGTCATGCCTTGTCACGCATCCCCCAATCCCGCACCTGCATGGTCCATGGGTATATGCACAACGAAGTGAACGACTTTCTCAACAGCCGCTTGCTGCTCCGCCGTCTGACCGAGCATCGATTAACCGCCTACCCGCGGTCTGTGCGATTTGCCATCTTGAACCCCGCTTGCAATAAGGCATACTGGATTGAAGGAATCAGCCTGTACGACCGCGGTGAAAAAACCGCCTTCATCGAAGCGGAATGGAGCGCTGATGGCGATCTGCATGTACAAACAAGGAATATACGCGAAGTTACGCTGTTGTCAGGCAGAAGAGAAAGCGGCTGCGAAGATCGATTTCGCCTTACGGTGAATGCCTCCCGGCATGAAGCCACGCTTGGCAGCGATTATGCAAGCCTGGCTCTGACGCTGAATAAGGAAGGCCGGCTCGTGCAGCTCCGCACTGAAGCGATAAGCCAGTCAGATTTCGAGACGCGCTTGACCGCTATTGCGGAGGATACGGACAAGCTCGGTTTGCGCAAGCTCTACGTCAGCAATCCGCTGATTGTCAAGCCTTCGCCTGCCGGCGATCCCCGCCGCTCCTTTCACCTTCAGCTGTCTTACCTCTTGCAGCACCCGATTGGCGACCGCTACATTCATTATCATTATCGCGCTTGTTATGAGCATCAACTCGATCCATCGCAGCTTGAATCCGAGACGCTCTTATACCTGATCGACCTGAGACGAATGAGCGATGCGCAGGAGGAAGTGCTGAGGAAGCTGGGTCTGGCGGCGAATGCAGCAGCAATGGAGCTGGACGGACACCACTATGCAGGAGACTACGCGATGATGGCTATCCGACGGGATTGTCAGCGGCTTATCGAGATCGTTGCCTACAATAGCGATGCTTCCGGCGAAGCGCTGCTGGAGCTGTGGAAAACATTCGATGCCAACCCGGTCTTTCTCGAGGAAACCGTAATCTGGCACGAAGGAAAATGGAATGCACCCGCTCACCTTCTCGCCAATAAGAGGAAAATGCGCCCTTTTGTCGAATGGTAAACGTAACATCGCTTAGGGGAGTGAACTCCTTGGATACGAACAGCAAGCGTCGAACCATTGGATTGATTATTGATGATGTGGCAGGATGGGGATTTGGCGACTATATCCAATCGAACGTTATCGCTGGCGCTGCAGCCATGGCTCGCAAGCACGATGCGAATGTGCTTTGCTTCGCGGCCGGCAATCTTGATTCGCACAATGAATGGGTGCGCGGACGGAATATCCTTTTTGAGTTCATCGATGCAGACAAGGTGGACGGATTGATAGCGCTCACAACCTCCATTGGCCTGAGAGTTTCCAGGCAGAGAGTGTTGGAGAAATTAGCCCAATATAAGGGCATCCCTATCGTGACAATTGGCGATACTTTTGAAGAACATTATTCCGTGTCGATTCCTAACTATCAAGGTATGTGCGAAGCGTTAGAGCACATCATTCTGCACCATGACCGCAGGAAAATCGCCTTTATTAAGGGGGCTCCGGGAAGCAAAGAGGCGGAGGATCGATTCCGCGCCTACCGGGATACGCTGGCCAAATACAACATTCCTTATGACGAACGGCTCGTATTTCAAGGAAACTTCCTGTTCGAATCGGGGGCCAGTGCCATTCTTGCCCTCCACGAACAGCAGATCACGTATGACGCGGTAGTCGCAGCTAACGACAGCATGGCGATTGGCGCGCTGACAGAGATTCACAAGATTGACGGGAAGCTGCCGGAGCATCTTTCCATCGTTGGCTTTGACGACATTGAGCCCAGTGAGATGCTGTCCCTTACGACGGTGAAGCAGTCCTTCTATACCGAGGCAGAGACCGCCGTAGATATGCTGATCCGCGTGCTTAAAGGCGAAGATGTTCGCAAAAACCAGGAAACCCATACGCACCTGGTCGTACGTTCCTCATGCGGATGCATCCCGCGCATTATTGCCGAAACGACTCTGGATGTCGATTCCATAGCCATAGGCGCGAAGCTGTCCATTGACCAATTGAAAGATTCGTTCATGGCGCACATGGATCATATGGCCGAAGCTACTCCCGGCGCAATCAACCCCGATGTATATCGGGCCATTCGCTGCGATCTCGAGCACCTGCCGGATGCGCTTGTGCAAGAGCTCTTTTTCGAAAAAGACAAAATGTTCTTTTACGCTTGGAGAAGCATTATCTTTCATGCTATTCAGCATAAGATCGACTTGAGCTTTATGCATAATGCCCTATCTTTTATGCGTGTACTGACCCTTCACACCGTAACGGAAACAGCCGATGGTTCTGCCAAAGCGGAAAATCTGTTTCAGATGGCGCGCGTCCAAATTAGTGAAGCCGTTCAACGCACGAGCTTTTCGCTTTCCTATATGTCATCGTTGTTATCGAACCAGTTGGAACAGCTGGGCGAGCAGTTGGGCACTCACCTGGATATGTCCGGCTTGCAGGATGTCATCGTGAATGAGTTTCCGAAGCACGGCATCCATGAGGGGTATATTTGCCTCTATGAAAACCCGGATAAACCTTTGGACCGGGCACGATTGATGCTTGCCTATCGCAATGGCGAACGCATGGATGCGGATGCGAATGAGGTTTGTTTTCCAACTGCCCAGCTTCTGCCTCTGCAATTGCGAGCGAGGCTGGAGGACTATCGCCATCAGTTCATTGTCCAAACCTTGCATCTTAGCGATCACCATATTGGTTATGTGCTCTTCTCGTTCGATACAGCGGTCAATAAGGCGCATGACCTGCTTCGCTATCGGCTGAGCAATGTGCTTCGGGTAAGCAGGCTCCTCCATGATGTGCAGAAGCACTCGCTCGAGCTGGAAAGTCAGGTCATTGCCCGAACCAAGGAACTGTCCTTATTGAACGAAGAACTGCACAAGCAATCGATTCGCGACGATCTGACCGGTCTGCTGAACCGCCGCGGCTTTATGCGGCGCGGCCAGGAGGCGTTCGAGGAGGCTGCCTGCCAGCATGCGAGACTTCTCCTCGTCTTCGCGGATCTGGACAATCTGAAGAAGATTAATGATAATTTCGGTCATTCCGAGGGCGATCTGGCCATTCAAATGACGGCCGAGGTGTTGAAAAAAGCGTTCGGTCCGGACGACATTATCTCACGGCTGGCGGGAGATGAATTTACCGTGATCGTCGAAGGGCCGACCTCCCTTGCAGGGAAGACGATTAGACGTAACATCGAAGAAGAAACTGCCCGTATGAATCAGAAGCACGGCAAGCCGTTCAAGCTATCGATCAGCATCGGATTTGCCGAGTATCATCCAGATCATCCATGCACCTTTGACAAGCTGATGCGGCTGGCCGATGAAGCCTTGTACCGCGAGAAGAAAGGGAAGAAAAAAGCCACCTAAGAAAAAAAGCATAAATGCGCCAAACGGCCATTTATGCTTCCTGCAATACTTTTTCCTGCTGGAGATTCTCCAAGCCCAGCGTTCGCGCTGTCGAGGCATGAATGTCTTGAATCAGCTTCGGATTGTTCTTCAAGGACTCACCGTAAGAAGGGATCATCTCTTTGATCTTAGGCTCCCATTCTTGCAGGTGCTGCGGGAAGCATTTGTTGATAACTTCCAGCATGACAGAAACAGCCGTGGACGCCCCCGGCGAAGCGCCGAGCAAGGCGGCGATCGAACCGTCTGCCGCACTGATCACTTCTGTACCGAACTGCAGTGTGCCTCGGCCGGCTGCTGTGTCCTTGATAACTTGCACACGCTGGCCCGCTACGAGCAGATCCCAATCCTCGCTCTTGGCGTTCGGAATAAAGTCCCGCAGAGCGTCCATGCGCTGTTCCTTGGACAGCATGACTTGCTTAATCAAATACGTGGTCAAGGGCACATTCTTCGCGCCTGCCGCCAGCATAGTCACCAGATTATGCGGCTTGACGGATGTAAACAGGTCCATGAGGGAACCATACTTCAAGAACTTAGGCGAGAAGCCGGCGAATGGGCCGAACAACAGCGATTCCTTGCCGTCGATGTAGCGGGTGTCCAAATGCGGAACGGACATAGGCGGCGCGCCAACCGGCGCTTTGCCGTAGACCTTGGCCCGATGCTTGGCAACGATATCCGGATTTTGGCATACCATAAACAGACCGCTAACCGGGAATCCCCCAATGCCTCTGCCCTCCGGAATGCCGGATTTCTGCAGCAGGTGCAGGCTGCCGCCGCCGCCGCCGATAAATACGAATTTGGCCGTATGTCGCTCAACGGTGCCGGTCTTGACGTCACGCACCTTCAGCTCCCACGAGCCGTCGCCAGCACGCTTGATATCATCGACTTGTTGATTATAGTGGATATTAACATGCTGCTTCTGCAAGTGAGCGAACAACATTCGGGTTAACGCGCCGAAGTTAACGTCCGTACCGGATTCGATCCTTGTGGCCGCTATCGGCTTCGTCACGTTCCGATCCTGCATCATCAACGGAATCCATTCCTTCAGCTTGTCCGGATCGTCGGAGTATTCCATTCCTTGAAACAAGGGATTCTTCGAAAGCGCATCGAATCTCTTCTTAAGAAACGCTACATCCTCATCCCCCTGCACGAAGCTCATATGCGGCACAGACATGATAAAATCATGCGGGTTTTTGATCAGCTTGCTGTCAACAAGATAAGACCAGAACTGCTTGGATACTTGAAACTCTTCATTGACTTTGACGGCTTTGCTTATGTCAATGGAACCGTCCGGCTTTGCGGTAGTGTAGTTCAGCTCGCACAAGGAAGAATGCCCTGTACCCGCATTGTTCCATTCGTTGGAGCTTTCCTCCCCTGCGTTCGCGCGCCTCTCAAACACAGTAATCTCCCAGTCCGGTACTAATTCTTTCAGCAGTGACCCTAGGGTCGCACTCATGATCCCGGCACCAATTAAGATAACGTCTGTTCTCATGTATACCGCCTCTATATTTAAGATTTGCAGAAAAGATGCATGCGCTCCTGCTCAGGCGCCCAGCAAGCCAAGTTAAGACCTGGCCACACATCTTTCTGGATCAATTGATAACCTATCATAGTGTATCACTATTGCATGTGGATGAAAATATGCAACTACTATTATATGATAGTTGCCGTCTATTTCCTAGCGGTAAATGTCGGTGTTCACAGGTTGATCACTTGTACGCCGCACGAGAGAAGGCATAAACGCAAAAAACTTGACCGTTCGGTCGGTCACTATTACAATCAAAACAAATGAACGGAGGTTCTACGCATGACTGCCAACCTATCTGACAAGCGCTTGCGGAAGGGCGAGCAAACCCGCGCACATATCCTTCGTTCAGCCATCGAATTGATCGCCGGGCAAGGCTTGAAGTCGCTTTCCACTGCCAAGCTGGCATCCGCCAGCGGCGTAAGCAAGAGTACGATCTTTCACCATTTCCCTTCCAGCGATGATGTACTGGTCAGCGCGCTGCACCTTATTGTGGATGAGATGAAGCGTGCCATGCTGAGCGGTTCCTATCAGCATGTGGAGCATTTCATGCAGGCGCTCGGCGAATCTCTGTTTGACACGCCGGAGTCATCTATGACTTTGTTCCGGGCATTCCTCTCTTATTCGCATGAGAGCCTGTTCAATCCTGCGTATCATGCGCTGCTCGCTTCATTCGCTGACGAGCTGGAGCAGGCATTCTACGATCAACTGTCCAGACTCGTACCGGATTCTGTAAAACCCGAAGCCGTTCGTGCCGCCTCTTCACTCCTGCTGCCGCTCATGGACGGAATGGGCCTCCACTATCTCCTAACCGGGGACGACAGCAAGTATAAGCAAATGTGGTCCGCCCAAACAGCCTTTCTCGTCCAAATGCTTCAACCCTCGTAATGCCCGTCTGATTCGCAACAGATCGGGTATAGTTTTGCGCCCCAATAACTGACCGATTGGTCGGTTTGTTATAAATGCATTGTAAGGAGGAACAAAAATGAAGCATGTGCGCGTACCGAAAGCCTTTCACGAGCTGTTTGGCTTGCGAATACCTCTGCTGGAGTTGGTGCTTATCCTGCTGTTCTGTGCAGGCATGTCGGCTGTTCTGCTCGGTTGGACTTACCCGGAATGGCGCGTATTGGCGGGGTGGAAAATTGTGCTGCTCGTCGCCCTGACCATCGATATCACCGGCGGCGTGATTGCCAACTTCGCCTGTTCCACCAATGATTACTATCGATCCCGAGCAAGGACCCGGCTGCTCTTCATCGCTGTGCATATCCAGCCGATCCTGCTGGCCCTGCTGTTTGGTGAAGGCTATTGGGCTAGCATCCTGGTTTGGGGATATACGGGCGGGGCCGCACTGCTAGTCAACGCGTTGTTTGGCTTCCCCAGCCAGCGCATGATTGCCGCCATACTCGCCATTTCCGGGATCGTCCTGCTGCTGTTCTCGGCTGGCCACATCCCGAGCGTTCTGCTAGCCTTATGGTCTCTATTCATGTTCAAGGTCATATTCAGCTTCGCTGTCGACCATGACGCCGCACGATCGCATTGAAGCTTACGCCTGAGCGAGGCATGGGCCTGGTTAGCCTGCGCTCCAACTGCTCGCTAGTGAAATTCCTGCGATGAAGCAGGCTCTGCCGGCCCGACCGCCGTCAAATTGAGAAGTTCCTTCGATTCGATGGTAAACGCTTTTATTGCATGCAACAGGAACATTTGCAGTCATGAGAGAAGAGAGGATCGCGAGCATGCTGATGATTTCTTTATAATACACATCGTCACTTCCTTATTACAATGTGAAAAAGGCAAGCTTTATATTCAACCTCACTACTTCTCCTGGACCATTTGGGGCTTGGCCACATTCATCGTATTCTTCGCGCAGCTGCAGGATAACGGCGGTTTAGGGGCATGGCCCATGGGCGTATCGGGTGTCATTACGATCCTGATTGCCGTCATGGCGTATCAAAGAAGAAAGGATATTGTCATTACGCGGTTGGATTGGACCTTTCTAATTTTGGCGATTTCCTCATTGCCTGCATGGGCTCTGACTTCTGACCCGCTGTGGGCAGTCATTATCTTGACGGCAGTCGATGTGCTAGGATTTGGTCCATCCATACGAAAGGCTTATCACTATCCGTTCGAGGAGGATGTGACCTTCTTTGTTCTGTTCGTCATCCGAAATGTCTTGTCCGTTATTGCTTTGGAACATTATTCGATGACCACCATGCTGTTCCCCTTGACAGGGAGCGCCGCCTGTATCATCCTGATTCTTACGATCCTATGGAGAAGAAAAGCACTATCCTAAACCGCGCACTTCACAGCCGACAACCTGGGATGGCCTCAGACAGCAACCAGCCTGAACATGTTGCCAGCAATTTCGGTTGTTTAACGGCCAAGACATTGCAACAAAGTGTTGGTAAATGCAACTTGATCCTCTTTGTATTGGTTCGTATATTTGTTGAACATCCTAACACCTACTGCATTGTATTGCGGCAGAACGACACAATGACAATCAGCAGCTCCAGTAGCGTAGTACCATTTGTCTTGATGGGACCACTCGAGTATGCGTTTGGTTGGATACTGTGAATTCAATTCTTCGATATATGCAAACAATTTGATCGGAGATCATCTGCCCTTCCTTCACAGCCTCTTTCCCTCTAAAATGTGATATTGCTTGCCTCGCCTTTAATTGTAATCTCTACATCATGCTTGATTTTATGTTTTATGCTCACTTGCGGCTTTGTCCGAATTCTGCCTCCTTCAACCATCTGATACAGTTTTGATCTAGATATCCCTAGAACCTGCACCAACAACTTGTCTAATCGGAGATCAAACTTGTATGGGGAAACCAGATGAATCGTCACGTCTCCACTTTCCAATTTGATCGGCTTACTTACCGTCGTGTACTTGATATTCGTATTGACGCTATTGCACAGCTTCCTTAGTCTTTCTATCTGAAATGCATATGTCCAGGCAGTCTCGCGGTCGTTGTTCATGAATTTTTGATACAGATTCTTGTCGATTCCGCCGATACGAACTCTCGATATAACAGGTAAATTCCACGTGCTATCACAATATACACATTTATAGATGAGCCAGACGTCAATATGTTTCTGCTGTGCATTGACTCTAAACTTCTCACTACAATAAAACTCCGCGCTTTTTTTGCAGGCTTGACAATGGTGTTCGACCTTCGGCGGTTCTTGAGCGACAATTTGACATTGTATGGTATAACTCACTATATTGCTCCTCCAATTTCTCAGAGGAACGCAGAACATCGGTTGGGGGAGAAAAGATTTTCCACACAAAAAAAGAGCACCTTATAGGCACTCCGCATGGAATAGTAACAACTATGGTTACCCTGCGTCCCTGTAATGGTTAAAATAGGCACACTTCTCCCGAATTTGTTCAACATGTTCATGAGAGATGTGTTCTATTCGATTCCTTAACCATTACAAGTATGCTGGCAAAATGGGACTCCACCTTTCAGGTTCTCCTTATCCAAGCATATCTGTCATGATCCCGAATGTCAATCATTAACAGTATTTTTCTTCCTCCTCTGATGGCGTATCTCTAGCCACACCATTAGGGCAACCACTACGATTACGATCACCCCTAGTCCTGACTTTTCTGCAGGCGACATGGATAAGTACTATGATAGGATCAAATGAATCTCCCCTCCTTGCAAAAGGATTTTGAAATAATATGTTGGTCTCAAATGAAAAAATACCTATAAGTATTAACATATGCAATACTTTTGTGTTGCTTATTTTTCCACCCGCCATTGTCTACACTTGACTAAGAGGTGTTTACATTGCCAGATATCCGAAAATTAGTGGGTGCTAGAATTCGTGATTACCGAGTACCAACCAGCCGATTGAATGTATAGCGGTCCCCCATGACCATTAGAGCGAAAAAAACATTCCTTCAATTTTCTAACGGTCGCCGATGTCCATTAGAGGTCAAAAGGCGTCGTTTTGACCTGTCCATTCAGCGCTAATGGTCATCCGTGTCCGTTACAATGTCACATAACGCCGCATTCGGCCTTTAACGGTCGTCCGTGTCCGTTAAAGCTACATGTCATCGGCAAGGTCAATCGCAGTGGCCGAGCGTCAAGCCTGGCGGGTAGAGGAGCTAAACAGTATATAATTGGACGTTCGCTTCCGTCGCCGGCCTTCCCCTGCTGCCCGACCGCGATTTCGCTCTTTTCCAAGGAACTGTGCTACAATGGACAATACTAACCACCGCTGTGAAAAGAAGGTTCGATTGATGCGCTTAAGATTAACTCGAAAATCGATCAAGCAATGGTGCGGCACCTATGCTTACCAAACAGGCGAACGGCTGTCCCGCACCAATAAAGTTCGCTTCGTCCAATTTGACAAGCATACCGATACATATATAGCGGAAGTGTCTAGTTCCGACCTGCATGAAGTGTCTCTTGCGTTTCCTTCCAATGACAAGCCGGAAGCGCATTGCAGCTGTCCCTCACTGGCTTCCGTGCCTACATTTTGCCAGCATATTGCCGCTGCGCTCATCCAGCTCTACACGATGCAGCCATCTGGCCACGAGGCCGTTTCTTCCCCCCAGATCGAATCGAAGCCTGCGGACATGCCTGCGGAACTTCCTATCGCCGAACGAATTCTCGAACTGCTTGACGACAAGCCTGCTCGCCCCCTTCATAACCAAACATTGGCGGAAACGAGAACGCCGCTCGAAGCTGCGTTTATCCTGAAGCTCCTGTCGGTTAACCCCGACACTGCTATATTCGGGATCGAGCTTAAGATCGGACCCAGAGCGTTGTACATGGTCAAGCAGCTCTCCTCCTTCCTAGAGCATCTGGTGCGGGAGGAGAGCTATGTGTTCTCATCGCGATTCAGTTACGAACCGGAGCTGCACACCTTCTCGCAGGAAAACGAAGCCGTCTTGCAAGCTCTTATCGATATAGCGAATACCCATACGGTATACCGGGGGTCAAGCCGTCTCTATTCGACCCTTGCCTCAGACACGAAGGGGAACCGCATACTGCCGATCCCTCCTCAAGCCTGGAAGGGCTTGCTTCCCCTGTTGGCGCAAGCCCCAAGGGTTGTTCTGATGGATGGCGACCAGAAGTATGACGGAATCTCTGTAACGGCAGAGCCTCTGCCTCTTCGCTTCGCCTTTCGGGAAGCGCAATCCGATAACTTTGCACTTTGTATCTATGGATTAGAGCCCCTGACTGTCATGGAGCCTTATGAAATGGCCTTCCTGGAGGGAAAGCTGTTCCCGCTTACCGCCAAGCAAAGCAAACAGCTTCCAGAGTTGAAGAAGATCCTGGCCGAATCTGGTCAGAGCCGGATTGTAATGCAGCGCGATCAAATCATACCGTTTATCGAAAAAGCTACTCCCAGCCTTAAGAAGCTGGGCAGTGTCACAATCGCTCCCGCCATTGCCAATCGCATTGCATCATCCAAGCTGCAAGCGAAGCTTTACTTGGATCGTGTCAAGGATCGTCTGCTCGCCGCGGTTGAATTCCAGTATGATGGAGTCATCTTTAACCCGCTGGAGGACAAGCAAAGGCAGCCAGACTCTCCTCTTGTCGTCCTGCGGGATCTTGAGCAGGAGCAACGCATACTTGATTTGATCGAGCAATGCCCGTTTATGAAGACAGAAAGCGGCTACGTCATGAGCGAGGAGGAAGCGGAGTTCGACTTCCTTTACAACGTGGTTCCCCAGCTGGAAAAACTGCTTAAGGTCTATGCGACAACTGCCGTGAAGGTACGCGTACTCAAGAAGAGTGCGGTCCCCAAAGCCGATGTCCATGTATCCCCAGCCGAGCGAATCAACTGGCTGGAATTCCGCATCCATATGGGATGGATACCGGAAACGGAAATTCGCAGCCTGGTGAAGTCGGTAGTGGAGAAGCGGAGATATTACCGGCTGCCGAACGGCTCCCTCTTGCCGCTTGACAGCGAGGAGCTTCAGAACCTGGTTACATTCCTGAACGAAACCGGAATTCCTTATTCGGAGATGACGGAATCGAAGATCGAGATCCCTCTAGCGCGCGGCATCCATCTGTTGGAGCACACATTCGACGGCGTGAAGATCGAAAGATCGATCCGCCAGCTCTTGGACAACCTGCGCCATCCGGATAATCTCGCGTTTCCCATTCCCGCTCCGCTGGCGGAGGTGCTGCGGGATTATCAGAAGCTCGGCTACCAGTGGATGAAGACGTTGGCGCATTACGGGTTCGGCGGCATCCTGGCGGATGATATGGGCCTTGGGAAGACATTGCAGAGCATCGCCTATCTCGCCTCCATCTTGCCGGACATCCGCAAGCTGGGCACCCCGGCCCTTGTCATTTGCCCCGGTTCGCTTCTTTACAACTGGCGGAACGAAATTCAGAAATTTGCCCCCGACATACGGGTGCTGATCGCAGACGGCAACCGGTTCGAGCGGATCAACAAAATGCACGGGGTCGCGGGGGTGGACGTTGTCGTCACATCCTATCCGCTCCTGCTCCGGGATGCAAAGGATTATGCCAAGCAACGGTTCCACTCCCTCATCTTGGATGAGGCGCAGGTGTTCAAGAACCCTTCGACGCGGACCGCACATGCAGTCAAAGCCATTCAAGCCGATTACCGCTTCGCCCTAACGGGGACCTCGATAGAGAATCGCCTGGAAGAACTGTGGTCGATCTTCGACGTCGTCTTCCCGGCATTGTTCCAGGACCTGAAGACGTTCAGCAACTTGACACTTCAAGAGATAGCCAAGAGGACTCGGCCCTTCCTCCTGCGCAGGTGGAAGCGCGATGTACTGGAAGACCTGCCGGATAAGCTGGAATCGACAAAGCCTGTCGAGCTGTTCCCCGAACAGAAGAAGCTGTATGCCGCTTATCTGGCCAAGCTGCAGCAGGATACCTTGAAGCATCTGAGCGTGGACGGATATCAGAAGAGCCGGATCAAGATCCTGGCCGGGCTCACACGGCTCCGGCAAATTTGCTGCCACCCTGCTCTATTTGTGCAAGGGTACACAGGCGGCTCTGCGAAGCTGGAGCAATTGAAGGAGATAGTGGAGGAAGCTCTGGCCAATCGCAAGCGCCTGTTGATCTTCTCGCAATTCACAGACATGCTCAAGCTGATTGGCAAGGAACTCAGCGTGCACGGACACCCGTACTTTTACCTGGACGGAACGACGCCCTCCCGGGAGCGCGTCGAGCTCTGCAACCGATTTAATGATGGCGAAATGGATCTTTTCCTCATCTCCTTGAAGGCTGGAGGAACCGGCCTGAATCTGACAGGCGCGGACACCGTTGTCCTCTATGATTTGTGGTGGAATCCTGCCATCGAACAGCAAGCTGCCGACCGGGCCCATCGCATCGGCCAGAAGAACGTCGTCCAGATCATCCGGCTGATTACGCAAGGCACGATGGAAGAGAAGATGGTCGAGCTGCAGAGTCGGAAGAAGCATTTGATCGACGAAGTGCTTAGCCCCAACCAGGCAACAGCATCCATGCTAACGGAGCAGGATATTCGCGAGATTCTGATGATCTGAGGGGGTTTGCTTCGCTTGGAAGGAAACCCCTCTTCCTATGCCCCTGTCAAAAAGCCGCCTATAGATGCCGAGTCCTGATTTTCGCAATACGGAGGCCGACATAAAAAATACCTCTCCACAGGTAATCCCGTGTTAAGGTATCTTAAGGCCTTAATCCATCTCTTGTACAAACTCCATTACTGTACCAGCACTGTCAGGACAACGGCACGTCTTTGTTGTGCACGGATTTGTAGACCACCAGCGCAAATAATGCCAAGTGGACAAGCAGAAGCGTCAGCGAGAACGGCAAGGTCAGCCCTTCCGCCATAGGCCTGCCCTCAAAATACGCATTCAAATCCAAGTTTGCGAACAAGAGGTACTTCGCCCATTCGAATCGGGCAGCCAGCAAGCGGGCAACCAGTTCCCCCGAGTAATACAGAAACAGCGATACAGCCGTGGCGACAGCGACGCTGCGCAGGACGCAGGCCAAAGTAAAAGCGCCTGCACAATAGACCAAAATCTCCACGCCTGTCCATGCAAACTGACGGAGCGAGGCGAAGGCCGCGTTCTGAACTACGACTTCATCGCCTGCCACAACAAGCATTTCCGTAGGTCCGGACGTACCGAGCAGCACCAGTCCCGTCAGATACGATGCGGCGAACACAAAGCTGATGGCAACGAACGCCAGCGTCACAATCAGCGTCCACTTGCTGATCATGACCGATAGTGGCGCAACCGGCTTTAAGAATAGAAACTTGACCGTTCCTTGCTGGTATTCTGACGCCACCACATACACGGACATCGTGATCAAGTACAAGCCGACGACAGCTAGCAGCAGATGGTTATCGGAGACAAAGCTCCACACATTCCGGCCGTTGTCTGGCGGCATGTCATGCTCCAGTTGATACTGGTACAGTATCATGCGTTCCCGGTTGACCTCATACATCAGCGTCCCGGGATTCAGCTCTTGCTGCTGTTCCTCCAGCCGCTCCAGCTCGCTTTGCAATGCCGGCTGCCACGGCTCGCTTGTCGGAACAGGCTGCTGATAAGCCTGGATGACGCCGTGGCCAAGCGTCAGCACGAGCAAGCCGAGCAGAACGACAGCCAATACTTTTTGCCTGCGAATCTTCAGCCACTCGCCTTGCAGCAGCGCCAACATTATCCCCCTCCCCCTTCGGATTTACGGGTCATCTGCAAGTATGCCTCCTCCAAATCAAAGGATTTTTCCTGGATTGATCGCACCCCGGCCTGACTAAGCAGCAGAAGAAGCGAGGAATAATGGCTGCGTTCCATAACAAACGTAATTTTGCCGTCTGCACTCCGCTGCGGCTCGAAGATGTATGACTGCTGTTCAAGCAATTCGACGGCCCTTCCCGGGTCCTCAGCTTCAATGACAAACACAACGCTGTCGCCATAACGCGATTTATTAGCCCCGAGCAGCGTTAACGTGCCATTCTGCAGCAGGCCGAATTGGTGGCAGATATTCTCGATTTCCCTGAGATGATGGCTGGAGATCAGAACCGATAGCTTAAACTTGGAGGCAATGCTGCGGATCATCTCGCGAAATTCAATCATGGCCCCCGGATCAAGGCCGTTCGTGGGTTCATCCAATATCAGCAAGGTCGGCTTGTGCAGCAGGCATTGGGCAATGGCCAGACGCTTCTTCATTCCGAGGGAATATTGCCCGACCTTCTTGTGAATGAAATCCTCCAGCTTCAGAAGGGATAGGACCTCGGCGATCCGATCACTGGTGATCTCCCCATACAAGCGGCTGCCGTAGAGCATATGCTCCATGCCGGTCAAGTATTTATAGAAATGCGGTTCCTCAATCAGCGCTCCGATACGCCGGAGCACCTGCTTGCGCATCGTGCTAACCGGCATCCCTTCAACATGGATCGTTCCCGAGGTTGGCGCGATTAATCCGCACACCATACCGAGGACGGTTGTCTTTCCCGCGCCATTCTCCCCGATCAAGCCGAACACGGTCCCCCGTTCAATGGCAAACGACAGCGACCGGATAATCGTCTGATTGCCTATTTTTTTCATGACTTGCTTCACGCTCAGAACAGGCTGCGCACTCACTGCGATCACCTACATCTTTCGGTTCAAAATGATGGCCGTCAGCATCACCGTAAGATGGGCTGCCAGCACATCGACCAATACGGCTTCTTGAAAATGCTCGTCTACGACTTCGAATAACTTGGACAGAACAAATGTGACTAGCAGCGCCGCCAACATGACATAATAGGCATTCTGGAAGGCATGCTTCAAAATCAAGTTGGAGCGCTCGTCTCGTTCCCTGGGAAAGATAAGAATAAAATACACTCCGGATAAGGCAAATATGAACAAGGCTGCCGGCATCAAATAAGTCATGAACATTTCACTCATCCCCTTTCGTCTGCTGAGGGTGATAGCGGAACACATCCTCAATCCCCACCCCGAAAACTTCCGCAATGCGAAATGCCAGGATTAAGGAAGGATTGTAGCGATTCGCTTCGAGTGAGATGATCGTTTGTCTGCTGACGCCGATTTGTTCGGCCAGATATTTCTGCGACCACCTTCTTTCGGCACGCAGCATGTAGATGTTGTTAGTCAATGAACCTGCCACTTCGATCCCCTCCTTGCTTCACATGGTATACTATTTTTTACTGTATGTCAAATATATATTACATACTGTACAAAATAGTATACACCCCCTTCTTAGTTCCCGTGCAGGCCGGCGGAGCAGCCTGAAGCAAGTAAAAAAGGGACGGCTTGTCGGCAGCATTCATTCACGCATCCGCACGCTTCGTCCCTTACCCATTTACCCGACCCTTTGATTGGCTTGTCCCGCCATCGCTTCCTGTCCTTTCAATTCGAGCGTCAGCAGAGAGGGAACATCCTGCGGATCATGTATTCTTAACAGCCCGTATCCAATACTGGCCAAGCCGTTCATGACGCCGATTGCGTTAATATCCGCATGAATGACATCCGAACGGCGGAACAATTCATCCAGCATCGCATGTTTCTTGGCTTCAATCTGCGCCTGTTCCTGCATGCTGGCATACGGTGCCGCCAATACCAACACATCGAAATTGCCGAAATTGCCGTGGCAAAAGGAGAAGTTGCCGCCCAGCGATACGTCCAGTGTCGTGGCAAGTGCAGCTTGACGGTCGCGCTCCAGCTGCTCGTGGGCGATCCCGCAGCGGACAGCCTCCATTCTGGACAGCAAAATGCCGGGAGCCCCGTGACACCAGGCAATGGAATGCTTGTTCAGATGCACGCTGAACCAGTTCCGCACCGCTGGATCGTAGAATCGGTTCTCATAATCCAGGGCTTCCTGCACGGTCTTTTTGATCGCTGCTTGCTGCCTGGACCATGTCATGAACCGACAAAGCGCGAATATAATACCTGCATTGCCGTGGGAGAACCCGATATACGGTCGCTCCGGCGAGTTGGCCGGCGTCCACGCCACGCCCGATTCCATGGGGACGGCATGCTGGATCAAATGGCTAACCAGCTTCTCGCCAATTTCAATCAACCATGCGCTTTCGGGGTTTTGTTCCAGGACGCTTGCAATGACAGCCAGCGCCCCCGCGCTGCCCCCAATGAGGTCATATAGGCGGTCTTGATGGACAAGTCTCGGGATCTCCCTCAGCAGCCGGTCGCTGCATTGCTTCATCTCCGCATCTTTCAATACCGCGCCCAATTGGGCAAAGCCGTATGCCATCCCTCCGATGCCCAAGAAGGCCCCGAGATTAATATTGTCCGGCTGGACCAGTTCCTCCAGAATCAATTGAATGGGCCGGATAGCGGCCAAGCAAGCTTCGCGGTATCTTTCCTTCCCTGTCAATCGCCAAAGCTGGGCGAACAGCAGCGCGATGCCCGGGTTTCCGTCGTAGATGCCAGGACCTGTCACCGAATACTGCCAGACATGCTTTCTCCCGCCTTTGGTCACCATGCTGGTCCAGCAATATTCCAATCCCTGCTCCCCTTCATGCTTGATAGCGGCGCGAATGACGGTGTCCGCGATGATCTCTGCTTTGTGGAGCAAGTTCACTTGTTCGGCCTCCGTCGCTTTCCAATTGTCCAGACGGATCAATTTGATGTCCTCTTTGGCATACACGGCGGCAATGGTCGCTTGAATGATGTTCAACTGATGCTCCAGGTCAATTGCCGAAAGTTGATCGAGCTTGCGCAAACTCCGCGTTAGCCCATCTTCATAAAAAAAGCCGTCAATCGATTGGTTGCGGGCATCACGCATCCACGTTCCGGAAGGGATTGCGGAAAAGTACGGAATATCCCCGTCCAGCAAATCCGCGATCTCGGCCAATACGATGCGTCTGTCCAAATCGTCCGATGCAAGCGATATGCGATTTAGCAGCATCTCCCGATCCAGCTGGTTTCGGAGAAAATCGGGATGATAGCTCAAATGCAGCAGCTTGCTGTATATCATCGTGCTTTTTAAGATTTTTCGCACTTCACAATTTCCGAAGGCTTCCAACTGGCGGACCGCTTCAGGCTTATGAATCAGAAACAGCCGGTACCCGGCCTGAAAACCGTCCAGCAGAAAGTCCATATAGTGCATAATTTCGCGGCTTGCCCCATTATCCTGCTGCCCGGCCAATGGGTTGTTATGCCCTGATTCCAGCTTGCCCAATCTTTTGACCAGACGAATTTCGTCCGTATGCTTCCCTTCCACCGTTTGAATTTGAAAAGGGCTTTGCTGTTCTCCGATGCCGCCGACCCCGCTGATGTCAAAGCTCTGCTCCCGATCAATGTTTGTCGGCACAACCCCGGTCGACAAGACCGAATCCCGAATGAGTGTGAGCGCCCGGTTAATCGCGCCGCTTCCTGTATAATCGTGATCCTTGCTAACCGTATGCTGAAACAGCGACTCCAGATCAACCAATACAGGCTGGTCAGTACTGGCTATAATATTCTCATAATGAAAATCGGTGGCGTTCATCGTATGAAGCACGGCTAGAAGTTTGCCCAACCGGTAATAAAAACGCTGACGCTCCTCATCAGAGGCGCATGGCGCATACGAAATATATTCCATCCAGCCATATGTCTGCCGATTCCATACACCGGCCGTGCAAAGCGGCAAACCGTCATCCAACCGCTCGTTCATCCATTGCAAAAACTGTTGAAATGTATCGTCAATCCCCATGCTGCGGGGCTTATATACCAGCTTTGTGCCGCAGCCGAATTGAAGAATGGCGACGGTTCTCCCCTTCTTGTGGGAATCGCCCTTCCCCAGTTGAAGTCGGACAATGTCCGGCTCCCTCACGCTGAACCGCTGCTGCAATGCATGCCAGTCCTGGTGCGCATGCCCCAAGATTTCGCGGATGAATCGCTTCAGGTTTCCGGTTTTTTCGGCAATCAGCCGGAACATGACCGGATATTCCTCCAGCAGATTGCTCAAGTAATGCCGATTCCTTAGAAACTGCGAGACATAATGTTCATACCGCTGCTCAGGACTCTCTCCTTCCAGCTTCCCTTCCAAGCGCAAGCAGTTAATCTCCAGCATTAGCGTCTTGTGGGTGATGGCGTACAGGAGATCCAAATAATATTGAATCAGGTCATGCTTGGCCAGCCGGCGAACGACCATCTCAGGGGCAGCTCCCTCCCCGACGAACAGGTCCGTGTAAAATTCCTGTACAAGCGGTTCGTAAATGGTGTAGAACGGAAAGTCCGACAGGCTGGTGCCCTCCATGACCTGCTCATAGTCATGAAGGAGAGGGCTTCTTTCTTTCACATTTGTGCTTGAACCCGGATTCAGCCCTTCTGACCGCTTTATGAGTACTTCCTTCATATAAGCAACCCAGTCCGACTGCAGGTTTTCCGCCTTGCTCCCGCCGCCGGTTCCATCGGCATTCTCTCGAAAGTGCCGGCGAAGAAACGGAAGATCGATTTGGTAGTGACGTGCCAGAAGCGCTTCGAACGATTGCTCGCTTTCACAATCCAATAGCTGCCGCCAATACGGGAGAACCTCTGTCAGATCCGACTCGGCTCGCGCCGGACCGAATGATTTGCGCTCCTGAAGATGCAGGGCGTTGTATACAATGGACGAGGACATGCATTCACCTCCTGTCATGATTGGAGAGAGACAAGGCATGCTCGTCTCTCCCCGGTTTTGCGCGATTAGTTGCAGGAACGCTGGCACTCAACAGTCAGTGTGCACATATGTCCCGGATTGCCCATGAAGTAGCTGGCTGCAGCACATGCGACACCCGAAATGATCACTTCTAACCAGCGCTCTTCCGCTGCGCCGCTCACTTGCAGCAGCTCGTCCTCCTTCAATTCAACAAGAGGATTCTCGATCGGCAATTGGGCATTATGAGTTCTGGAGTACGGGTTTTTCAAACCTTGATTCATCATTGGATTCACCTCCTTTCATGTCCATGTCACGATAGGCTTCTATCAGCCTTCGGTAATATCCGCTCGTTCGTCTCAATTGTTCATGTGTGCCCCTCTCCACAATTTCTCCTTGCGACAGGACTAGGATTTGATCGGCGTCCATGATCGTGGACAACCGGTGCGCAATGACGATGCGCGTACATTGCAGCTGCGCCAAGTAGTCGTCGATCTTCTTCTCGTTGATGCTGTCCAAGGCGTTGGTAGCCTCGTCGAACACGATGATTCTTGGCGAATGGACAAGCGCTCTGGCGATTGCCAACCGCTGTCTTTGACCGCCGGACAAGTTTTGCCCGTTCTCGGACAAGATGGTCTCGTATCGCATGGGCATGGCCATGATTTCCTCGTGAATTTGCGCCACCATGGCGGCCCGCACAATATCGTCCATCGTCACGTGCGCATTGTTGCCTTTGATATTGTCGTATATGGATTGATTGTATAGAAATGGCTGCTGGTTGACGATCCCCATTTGTTTGCGAATATGCGGCTTATCGAGCTCTTCCAGGCGATGCGGCCCATAGTATACGGCGCCGGCGCTCGGCTGGTACAGGCCAACCAGCAAATTGGCGAGCGTGCTCTTGCCCGACCCGGACGCGCCGATAATGGCAACTTTTTGCCCGTTCCGGATGCGAAAGCTCATGTCTCTCAACACCGGCTTGGCGTAAGGCGTATAGGAGAACGAGACCTGGTCGAAGACAATCTCTCCATTCAGTTCAATCCGGCGCAGCGCCTGCCCTTCGGGCACTTCGCGGGGCGTATCGACCACATCGCGGATTCTCCGCAAATACACCTTAAGCTGATAAAAGGTTTCCAGTGACAAAATGAGAGAGTTGGCCGTACTGATGAAGTAAATGGCTATGGATTGAAAGGCGATCAGCTCGCCCAGCGACAACCCTCCGGCAGCAACCTGGCGGGCGCCGATCCAGATGATAAACAAGGGCATGTACAAGGCAAGCCCGCCGGAGAATGCGTTCAGCACGCCATACAGTCGCTCCCGGACAACGAACGCTTTAACGAAATCCTGATAATGCGACTTCCATCGCTCGGATACCGTCTGCTCGGCCCCGGAAATTTTCACGTTCAAAATACCGGATACAGATTCGTTCTGATAGGAGAATAGCTTCGTGTCTTTGGACAGTTCGCTGCGGCTTGCTTCATGCAGGTGCGGCCTCAGCAGTTGAATGCCCAGGTAGAGCAAACCGGCAAAGAGAAACACATACAGGGACAAATGCATCGATTGGGCCAGCATATATCCGATAATGACCAGGAACAGGATGGCGTCCAGCACACTCTTCATGACTTGGTTGGAAAGAATGAGGCGAATGGACCGTAAATTAGAGAAACGGTACATGATGTCCCCGGTGCTGCGTATTTGAAAAAAGTTATAGGGAATGGCAAGCAGATGGCGAAAGTACTCCCAGGACATCGCCTGATCCAAATGCTTGAACACTTGTATGGCTGCCTCGTTCTTAATTAGAGAAAAGGCGAAGTACAAACCGAGCGCCACGGTCATGCCGATCAGATATATGTGCATGTCCCCGATATTCTGCTTCACAACGAAATTATCAATCAGCTGCTGCACCATGATGGGAGTGACCAAGACAAACGACTGAAGCAGCAGATTGGCACCCAGCATAAAGGCGAGCAGCTTCGGCTTTTGCCATAACAACATCAAGTAAGGCTTCCAGAGACTCTTCGGCTTTTGCTTCTGAAATGCGGGTCCTGGCTTCCCGTACAGCACATAGCGGGAGAATAGACGGTTGAATTCGTCTTTGTCCAGCTTCATCCTGCCTTGTGCCGGGTCCAGAATGTGGAAGTAATCCCGGCTGATTTTCTCGAGAACGACATAATGCTTCTGCTCCCAGAAGCAGATAACCGGCTCGTCGATCTGCCTCAATATGTTCAGGTCTTCGACTTTGTAGCATTTGGCTTCGAAGCCGAGGTCCTCGCCTAATCGCTTCAGTTCGTACAAAGTGCTGCCGTCTCTGCCGCTGCCGATGCGATCGCGCAGCTCGAACAGGGTCACATGTTTGCCGTAGTAGGCGCTGAGCATGGCCATACAGGCAATGCCGCATTCCGTCTGGCTCATCTGTTCGATAAACGGAACTTTTCGCTTCGGCCTCAACGCGCCCCCTCCTCTGCAAACAATCGTTCCGGCCGCAGGCTCCCGGCCGCTTCCGCGGGAAATTGCAGCGTCAACGCGGAGGGCAATCCGGCCCGGGCAAGCCGCAGGCATGTCCATCCGATTCCTGCTACGCCCAGCATTAAGCCGACCAGTCCCCGTTCCTTCATGCCTTGAATCTTGCCCGGAATGTCGGGCCTTGCCGCCAAGCGCCACACGGCCTCCTCCATGACAGACCGGAGCGGCCGCCACTCGGGCTTGTCCATCAGGCTGAGCAGAATGTCAATATTGCCGAATACGCCATGGCATAAGGACAGGCGGGGGTTCGCCGATGTACGCTCAATTATGCTGCGCAGCAGCTTCTCCCTCTCCGCCGCCTCTACTTGCTCTACGTGCCCTTCGCTTCTGCCCAACAGCACTCCCGGCGCGCCGTGGCACCAGAACTGGGCGGCAAAGGGTTCCGCTGCATGGCTTCGCAGATCTTTCCAATTCGCCTTCGTCTTGTCGTAATGCGCGTTCTCGAATTGCAGCAGAGCCGGGATGAAGCCGCTTTCCTCAGGGAGAAGGCCATGCCGCTCCAGCTTGCCAAGCGCATACAGCAGGCCAGAGGAGCCGTGCGCAAACCCGGTTAAATTCACGCGCTCCCGACTCAATAACCCACAGAGCCTCTGACCGCTCATTCGCGCAGCTTCAAGCGCCTGAGGCTCCCGGAACCTCTCCCATATATGAATGCTTAGTGTGACAATGCCCGCGCAACCGTCTAGAAAGTCCAGCTCGGACTGCGTCTCGCTCTTCATTGCATGTTCGGGGATATGACTTGCTTGGCTATCTGACCCGATCCGCTTCAATTGTGCCAACGCAGCCTCGCGCGCTTCGGGAAATCCCCAAATCGCATGCAAGAAAAAGCCTGCGTATGCAACCGCTCCCCTGCCGTTAAATACAGACGGCAGCAGCTCATCGTCTCCCATCCTGTCGAACACGGACAGCACGTATCGGAAATTTTGGACGGCGGCGTCCCTGTAGACCGGATTTTTGGTTTCTCCATACATGAGGCCGAGAAACATGGAGATACCCAGCGTGCCGCTATAGATGGAGAAATCCAGCACGGCCATGCGAAACTGATTGTCATGATTCCTCAGTCCGATCCAGGCGGCATGTTCATCGTCCGCCAACCGATGCTCGATCAAGTAATCGGCAATGTCCGATGCCATGGCCAGCGGTTCGAACGGCCTTCCCGATGCGACTGGGGACGGATGATCCAGCGCCTCTGCTTCGGGCAGCTCCATGCCGCCGACATGAGCAGAATGAATGGCGTACTTCAACAGGCGCAGTTGGAACGCCAAGTCTTCCTCACCATACCGATCCAAGCGTTCTTCGATCCATTGCAAGCTGCTCTTTCGGAATACGGCCGGAATCCGCTGTTTGCTGCTCGTATACAAGCACGTGTCCTTCACATCAAATGTGAAATAAGGTATATCATGATGGAGCAAATCGGCGATCTCGGCGGGCACGATCTGCTCAAACGCTTTTTCGCCTTTGGTAATGTTCCACAGCATCTCCAGCAGCTTCTCCCGGTCCAGGCCGTCCTGCAAATATTGCGGATGCTGGGACGCCGTCAAAAAACGGGCGTACAGGTAAGTCGGCCGCAGCAGCGCTCTGCCGGTCAACCGACCGAAGCGCTCCCGGATTTCCCGCTTCGCCGCTTCTTTATCACGCGCAAGGATGCGGTAAACGTCCGCAAACCCTTCGCCAATCTCCGGCACATACTTGACCGGGTCTACGATCTCGCCCTCCAGTCTGACCAGATGTTGGGCCTGCTTTGTCACAAAGGGCACTTCCGCAAATTTGATTTCATCTGTCCCTTCCTGCTGCAATATCCAGCCTTTCATATTCGTCGAGGTTTGCTCCGGTTTTCCGGCGATGCCGCTCAAGTCGAAATCAATCCTCGACTGGAACAGCTGTCCGGTTGGCACAAGGCCCGATAGCAAGACGCTGCGGTACAGGTGGGATAGGGGGAAATGCAGCTTCTCCTCATCGTAAATGTTATTGGCCAGCAAAGTTTCGTTATCAATAACGTAAGGCATGTCGCCGCATGCCACGATGTTCTCATAATGCATGTCCGTTGATTGCAGCGTGAGGAAGACGCCGCACAGTACGCCCATTCGGTAGTAATACCGCCTTACTTCCTCCTCGTTCACGCAAGGCCGATGCTCCACAAACTGCTGCCAGCCGTACTGCTGCTTGGCGATAGTGGCCGGAACGCCCAACGGATAACGAAGTCCCTGGTGTCCCAAGCAGTGAAGCCATCCGGCCAAAGCGATGTCTGTTTCCAACGAACGGGGCTTGTACACCAGCTTCAGGCCGCAGTCGAACTGCAGCGTGGCGACCGTTCTCCCGTCTTGGTGGGAATCGCCTTCCCCCATCTGCACAGACTGCAGGCGAGGGCGCCTGCCGCCGAAATAAACCTTGTCCAATTCGTCATAATCGTCCAGGAACCGCTCAAGCATTTCTTTACTGTTGCGCGCCGCGCGGGTCGTCATTTCCGTCAATATTCTGGCCAGTACAGGGAAGGACGCAAGCAGCTTCTCGATTTCCGACGTTCCTGCAGCCAGGCGTGCCACGAAAGTTTCGATCGTCAAGGCCGTGTCTTGCTCCTTCGCCTGATGAAAAACATAGACAACTGTCCGGTCGGCAGCCATGCGCAGATCGCGCAGGTGACTGTTCTGCAAGGATTGCAAGACAGAATCCAACAGTACTTTGCCTGCTGCCGCAGCGGGGAACCACCGGCGTACCCGGTCGGTCAATTCATGAAGAAACGGCAGGACAAATACGCCAATCCCCATATGTAAATGTTGGGCCAACCAGGAATCGGGCGTATGGTTCAGAATACGCTCGAGTTCCTCCATCCAGCCCGTATTTGAGGTAGTGGGGATATCTCTGCTCGCAAGCAAACGGTTGAACTCCTGCAGGCTCAATCCCTTCGATTTTAGCCTTGTTTCGAATTCTTCCTCGGTCGCCCTGGACTTGGCCATCCAGGAAGCCAGCTCTGCCGAACAGTCTGCCGGACGGGCATGGTCGGCGGCGACCGGGATTCGCTCCGAAACATAAGAGGCCCTCCTGTACGGATGTTCCGATTTGAGAGTAACCATAGATATCCCCACCTTTCTACCGATCAGATTACATTAGCATCTCGAAGAACACGCAGTCGTCGGGCAAGAATTGCTGGAATCCTGGATCGTATAAATGATTACCGGCGGCGTAATGGCGCAAGGCCACGAGCTGCGCTGCTCGACTTCCCCGGCGCCTGCCAGTTCCATCAATTCTGCTTCATTGACTTCACCGATCATTTCCAAAGCCTTCATGAGTTTCACCTCCTTTCATCAAGCAGGTCAACCCGGTCCATTGTTGTTCTCTTTGTTTTATCTTAATGGACTCCCCCATGACCGCCTATCCGGGAAGTCCACATACTTCCCTTGCGGATTTCCACATACTAGCGCGGCACGTCAAAAAAAGCCTGAAGACAAGGACCGTTCAGGTCTCTTGTTTCAGGCTTACGGTCAGGCTTGCAGTCAGGCTTATGGCGCCGTGCTTTGAATATATTTGCAAACGGCCTCCACTCGATTGCGAGCACCGAGCTTGCGATAGATTTTATTCAAATGCGTCTCCACTGTGCGCACGCTAAGATGCATCATCCGGGCGATTTCCGTATTCGTGCGCCCTGCCGCGACTTGCTCCAGTACCTGCTGCTCGTTTTCGGTCAACATGGAGGAGGGACTGCGTAAGGATTGGCTGACCTCCACCTGCTTGGCCATATGGACAGGCATGACGGAAAATCCGCAAAGTTCGCCTTCGAGCGCAAGCATCAATTGCTTCGGATTGGAGTGAAAGGGCAGGTAACTGACAATGTGACATTTCCACAACTCGTCTACCCTCAAATCTTTGTCTTTGTCATATAAAACAATAATATGATCAACGACCCGACTGCTTTTCCATTCTGCCAGCTTCTGTGCGTGAGCATAGGCGATCGTGTCTTCCAGAAGCAGGATGTCTGGCCTCAGCCGTTCAACGGCACACGGCTCCAACCCGTTGCTGAGCGTTACTCTCTCGATGAATTCGAACTGTTCAATGATATGCTTCAGGCCAAATACAATAGACGCATAGCTCATGATGATTTTGACGACTTTTTTGTGTCCCCTCATCATTCGCGTCTACCTCTCTAACGGCTAACGGCTTGATACACGTTCAAGTGGCCGTTGCCGAAATACGCCTTGTCCCGGCCCTTCGAACGGTCAACGCCATATTGGAACAGATGGCGCTCCGCAACACCCGGATTTTTCTGATACCCGTATTTGCCTATAATTAGCGCCAGTGCGCCCGAAACTTTCGGCGTAGCGGCGGAAGTGCCTGACGAGAAGAAATAAGCGCCGTTCGGGGCCGTGCTGAGAATCAACTCCTTCTGATACCAGCCTTCCGCCAGCCACCGTTCCATTCCATATTGCTCCAGATACCGGGTATCCCCGCCTGGCGCTGCTATATCGATCAATCCATTCCCGTAGTTCGAGAAGGAAGACAGTTGGCCGGTTGGTCCTACCGAACTTACGGTGACTACCCCCGGCAGCGCAGCTGGCACGTCATAGACATTGCCGGTGAAGCGAACGCCGTCTTCCGCCAGCTTGGCTTGCATCCACGCGCGAAACTGTTTCCTGTCGCGTTCGTTGATGCCGTCGTTGCCTACAGCGGCCACAATGACAGAACCAGCCCTTCGCGCATAGTTAATCGCTCTGCGATACCCTTCGATCTCGACCAAGTCTTGATTGCCTTTGCCATCCGCGCTAAAGGTCTTGCCTTTAATTAGATAGCTGCCCAAACTCAGATTGATCACATCCACATTATCCTTGGCAGCTTCGACGATCGCTTTCAGCACCCACACCGTCTCGGCAGATGTGGAACCGAATACGCGGTAGGCGCGAATGCCGGTATTCGGCGCAACCCCCTTCATCAATCCGTTCGCGGCAACTTGTCCGGCCGTGTGGGTGCCGTGCCCGGTCAAATCCGCAAGCCTGTCCGCTGCACCTGTCTCATTGGGCTCTGTCCCCCTGAACCCGCCTGCCGGAACCAGATTTTTCGAGCCTTGGCGAACGTTGGCGGCCAAATCTGGATGGTTGATCGCAAGCCCCGAATCCACGATGCCGACCACAACATGTGGAGATCCCGCATACACTTGGTAGCTGCTTCCCTGGTTCGTCAATTCGTGCATGTCCCACTGCAGCTCCCAAAGCTCCGGCAGGTCGACGCTTCGCGGTGCCGTCATCGGCGAAAAAGACGGCTCCACAGCTCGTACTGATCTGTTGTAATTTTCAACAGACGTGGATTGTCCCAGTAGCCGAATTTGGTCAGCCGTCCCCCGCAATTGATAAATATCGATTTCCCTAATCTCGTAAACCAATTCCAGACCTCGTTGCTGTACTTGTCTTATAAAATTATCGTAGGTTACGTGTCTGCTCTTCAAAACAGTATAATACCCAAATTGCGATTCTGGGGATTCCGCAGACACATTGACAGAAGCGAATACCATCAACATGACAACAAATCCTATAGTCCACCGTACAAACAACTTCTTCTTCCTCACGAACCATCCTCTCCCTTCTTCGTGATTTGCTTCTGATTGGTTTTGTGCAGTTAAGCACTTAAGCCGCGCCACCCCCCTTTACCTTCCGCTTCGCCTCTCTTCTTGTCATTTGACAAAGATTATAGCACTCTCTCACATTATACCAATTTTTGCGACCATATCAAACTTGCAATCTATTTAGGATAGACTGCTCGAAAGGGAAAGACATTGCGTTACTTCTTGCGTAAACAAACCCGTGTTTGGTACAATTATATAGAACCAAGTTCTATAATATAAAACACAGGATGGAATGGAACGAAATGCCGATCATTCAAGCCGTAGACCGCGCGCTGAGAATCCTCGATCTGTTCAATGAACAGACAAAGGAACTGAAGATTTCCGAAATTAGCGCCCAGATGCAATTACATAAGAGCACGGTGCATTCTTTGCTGAAGACCCTCCAGTTGCATGGATACATGGAACAAAACCCCGCTACGGGCCAGTACCGGCTCGGGATCAAGCTGGTAGAGCGAGGACAGCTGCTTCTGCAAGGGTTCGATATACGCGCCCTGGCCCGGCCGTTCCTGCAGCAATTGTCTGACGAAACTGGGCAGACCACTCATTTGGTCATCATGGAAGGGGCGCACGGCGTATACATTGATAAGGTGGAAGGAACAAGGGCGCCGATCCGCTACTCCCGGGTCGGGCGAAGAATCCCGCTTCACAGCAGCGCCTGCGGAAAGATCCTGGCCGCCTTCCTGCCCGCCGAGAAATTGCACAGGCTGTTGGAAAGCTATGATTTCAGTCCGCATACCTCTCACACCATTCGATCTCGCGAGAAGTTTCTGCAAGCCTTAGAGCTGGTTTGTCAAGAAGGAATCGCCTTTGACCGCGAAGAGAATGAACCGGGTGTGCGCTGCGCTGCGGCGCCAATCCTGGATCATACCGGAGAGGTCATTGCCGCAATCAGCATCTCTACCACTGTCTCGCATGTGGATGAAACCGAGCTGCTACAGCTTGGGCATCGACTGCGTCAAGTTTCCGAACGCATCTCCCGGCAGCTCGGACATACGTTCTAGACATACATGCAAGTGTAATGTTCTATATTACATTGCGTTCAATTGTGCGGTCATTGCCGCACTATCATTTTCGCTACATAGTAGAACAATGTTTTATATTATAAAACAAAAGGAGAGATTGGGTTGCGCATTATTCGCTATCTACAAGATTCATCCGCCGTGACAGCCGCCGTGACCGATGACGATCAAGTATTTCCTTTGCAGGACTCTAGCTTTATGGAGCTTGTCTATCGCGCGCGCGAAGAGAACAGCTCCCCGCTTGACCGGGTGCGACGCCAAGTGGCGAATGCCCGGCCTTTGGACGCCAAGTGGATCCATCTGCCTTTGCTCGTTCCAATAGAAGCGCCGGAGGTATGGGCTGCAGGGGTGACCTATCAGCGCAGCCGCGAAGCGAGAAATTATGAAGCCACGGAAGGAAAACTTGACGCCGCCACGTTCTACGACAAGGTTTATGTTGCGGAGCGGCCCGAGCTATTCCTCAAATCCACACAGGCACGGACCGTCGGTCCGAAGGCAGAAGTATGCCTGCGCAGCGATTCGAATTGGCAGGTGCCTGAGCCGGAGCTTGGCCTGGTGCTAGACCGTGACGGTTCAATCTTGGGGTACACCATCGGCAACGATATGAGCTGCCGGGATATTGAAGGCGAGAATCCGCTCTACTTGCCGCAAGCGAAGATATGGCGCCAATCGTGCTCCATCGGGCCCGCCATACGCCTGGCTGAGACCGTAGCGAATCCTTATGACTTCGAGCTAACCTGCCGTATCTATCGTCAAGGAGAGCTTGCGGTGACTGAATCAGCCAATACCGGACTTCTGAAACGAAAGCTGGAAGAATTGGTTTCCTTCCTGTGCAGAGACAACATCTTGTTCGCTGGCACCGTTCTGCTCACCGGGACTTGCATCGTGCCGCCCAATCAGTTCACGTTGAAATCCGGAGACCGCATTGAGATTTCAATCAGCCAAATCGGGACATTGATCAACACCGTTGCGCCAGCCAGCCCATAACACTCTCGCGCCTCTCTCGGATATGACGCAAGCTTGCGCCAACTTGTTATGTTATCCAGATTTACTGGAAATTCCATTACGAAAGGAAGCAGAGTATTGACATGAATATGCATGAAACGATCACCGTAAACAATTACGTGAATGGCGCCTGGACGGCCCCATCAAGCGAGGAGAAGTCTAAGAGCATCAATCCTGCCAATATGCAGGAAATTGTCGGACTTGTGCCGGACTCGACCCTAGAGGACCTGGACCGTGCCGTCGCCGCAGCCGAAGCGGCAAGAACCGTCTGGCGCAAGCTGCCCGGTGCGGAACGCGGTTCTCTCCTTTACAAGGCAGCCGATCTGTTGGAGCAGCGTGCGGACGACATTGGGGTAACCATGACCCGCGAAATGGGCAAGACGCTGCCGGAAGCGAAGGGCGAGACACTGAGAGGCGTGGCGATCTTGCGTTATTATGCCGGGGAAGGCATGCGCAAGATCGGGGATGTCATTCCCTCCACGGACGCGGATGCGTTCATGTACACCACACGTTCTCCGCTTGGGGTGGTAGGCGTCATATCCCCGTGGAACTTCCCGGTAGCGATCCCGATATGGAAGATCGCCCCGGCCTTGATTTATGGCAATGCGGTTGTCTGGAAGCCAGCCACGGAAACAGCAGTGACCGCCGCGAAGGTCATGGCATGCTTCCATGACGCGGGCTTCCCTGCGGGCGTTCTCAACATGGTTGTGGGCAGCGGAAGCGTAATCGGCCACGGCATTGCTTCGCATCCCGGCATTCACGGCGTGACCTTCACGGGTTCCAATGCTGTGGGCAAGCACGTCGGACAGGCGGCATTGTCACGGGGAGCGAAATATCAACTGGAGATGGGCGGCAAAAACCCGATTATCGTCGCAGCCGATGCCGACCTGGATCTGGCGGTTGATGCAGCGATCAGCGGCGGCTTGAAGTCCACCGGACAGAAGTGCACGGCAACAAGCCGCGTAATTGTAGTGAAGGACATATATGAGTCGTTCAAAGCCAGGCTAGTCGAGAAAGTAGCCGCACTGAAAGTCGGCGACGGGCTTGACCCTTCTACCTGGATGGGACCATGTGCGAATGAAAGCCAGATGATGCAGGTTCTCGATTATGTAAAGAAAGGGATTGAAGAAGGGGCCGAACTGTTGGTCGGCGGTCAACGTGTGGAGGAGAAAGGACGAACGAATGGTTTCTACGTCTCCCCGGCAGTGTTCGACAAAGTGACCGCGACGATGACCATCGCCCGGGAGGAAATCTTCGGGCCGGTGCTGGCGCTGATCGAAGTGGACAGCTTCGAGGAGGCCATACAGGTCGCCAACGATTCCGAATACGGATTGAGCGCATCCATCTATACGAAGAACATCGGCCATATCCTGCAATTCGTCCAGGATATGGAGGCAGGGCTTGTCCGCGTGAACGCGGAAACTGCGGGTGTAGAGCTGCAAGCGCCATTCGGGGGCATGAAGCAGTCCAGCTCCCACTCCCGCGAGCAAGGCCAAGCCGCCATCGAATTCTTCACCTCTATCAAGACCGTATTCATTAAGCCATAGAGCGAACGCTAAAGGGGGCGAACCCGCATGAAGTCAAGTTTAGAACAGATCATGGGCCGGCATGAGGAAGACGTCTACCAGATCACCACCAAAGCGCCAGGACCGGAGGGGAAGCTTCCCCTCACATCCGAGATGCTACTGGATTCCCCCAGCGGCCATCTCTTCGGCTGGACGCAAAATGTTGGCATGGGCTGGAGCCCTTCCAAGCTGCTCGGCAAGCAAGTGCTCATTCTAGGCACGCAGGGCGGCATTCGCAGGCCGGATGGCGCGCCGGTTGCCCTCGGTTATCATACCGGCCACTGGGAGGTCGGGCTCCTGATGCAGGAAGCCGCCGAAGAGATCTCGCGGGCAGGCAACATTCCCTTCGCAGGCTTCGTCAGCGACCCGTGTGACGGACGCTCGCAGGGCACTTCCGGCATGTTCGACTCGCTGCCGTACCGGAATGACGCCGCCATGGTCATGCGCCGCCTGATCCGTTCGCTGCCTACCTGCTCAGCCGTGCTGGGAGTGGCCACCTGCGACAAGGGATTGCCCGCGATGATGATCGCGCTGGCGAGCATGCACTCGCTGCCGGTCGTCGTCGTGCCGGGCGGAGTAACGCTGCCGCCAATTCAGGGAGAAGATGCCGGCAAGGTTCAGACGATCGGCTCCCGTTATGCGCACGGCGAACTGTCGCTAGAGGAAGCGGCCGATTTGGGCTGCCGCGCCTGCGCCACACCCGGCGGCGGCTGCCAGTTCCTTGGCACGGCAGGCACAGCACAAGTCGTGGCCGAGGCGCTGGGTCTGACGGTGCCGCACGCGGCTCTCGCTCCGTCTGGCCAGCCGGTTTGGCTGGAGATGGCGCGGCAATCGGCGCGGGCTGCGCAGCATATGGCTGCCGAGGGGCTGATCGCTGCGCACATCTTGACGGATGAAGCGATTGAGAATGCGATGGCGGTCCATGCGGCATTCGGCGGCTCTACGAATTTGCTTCTTCACATCCCGGCGATCGCGCACGCCAGCAAGCGGAGAATGCCGGATGTGTCCGACTGGACGCGCATCAACCGCGAGGTGCCCAGGCTCGTCAGCGTATTGCCGAATGGGCCAATCCCGCATCCTACTGTCCGACTCTTCCTTGCCGGCGGGGTGCCGGAGGTCATGCTGCATATGCGGCGCCTGGGCGTCCTTCACGAACAGGCGATTACTGTCACGGGACAGACTGTAGGTGAAGTACTGGATTGGTGGAGCGACTCCGAGCGCCGCCACCGCATGCGGACCTACTTGAAAGAAGTGGAGGGCATCGACCCGGATACCGTCATCTATTCTGCGAAATCCGCCAAGCAAGCCGGGCTGGCCTCAACGCTCACCTTCCCGACCGGCAACATCGCGCCGGAAGGTTCCGTCATCAAATCGACCGCGATCGACCCATCCATGCTCGATGAACACGGGGTCTACCATCATGTCGGACGAGTCAAAGTGTTCACCGCGGAACGGGATGCGATCCGGGCGATCAAGTCCGGCGGCATTGCCGCAGGCGATGTGCTGGCCCTGATCGGCAGAGGGCCGCTTGGAACAGGAATGGAGGAGACATATCAACTCACCTCCGCACTGAAGCACCTCCCGTTCGGCAAGGAGGTCTCCTTGATCACGGATGCCAGATTCTCCGGCGTATCGACTGGCGCTTGCTTGGGCCATATCGGCCCAGAGGCATTGGACGGCGGGCCACTCGGCAAGCTCCGCGACGGGGACTGGATCGAGATCCGGATTGACACCAGACGGCTCCAAGGCTCGCTGAATATGGTGGGGAGCGGCGAGCAGCCGGGATCACCCGGAGAAGGACAAGCGGTGCTCGACTGCCGCGATCCGCACCCCGGGCTAAGCGCTGACCCCGAATTGCCGGACGATACCCGCTTATGGGCGGCCCTGCAGGCGGCAAGCGGCGGCACCTGGAGCGGCTGTGTGTACGATGTAGACCGGATAATTGAAACACTGGAGGCCGGAATACAAGCGCTCCAACGAAAGCAATCCGCAACCGGGCGTCAATGAGAGAAGAGTGGCGAGATATCGTCGCAAACATCCGGCAGCCGGCCTGATCATCAACGCGGTTTGATTAGAGTCTACATTGATGAATTCTATATGATATTTCGTATACATGGAGCTATTTCTCCTTAAATACGCGAAGTCAAATTCGCTGGAGGCTTTTTGGATGCTTGCAAGTTGGCGAACTTTACGACGGTTCAAGAATTTTAGAGCAAGATGAAGATAAAGAAAAACCGCCCCATAAGGGACGGTTTCATAAACTCGAACTCGAAAGAATCAGATTACCGATAAAATTTGATTCTTATGGTGAATGTCATGCTCAATAAATTCGTAGATGATGTAGAGCAATGAGTAGGGAGTGCCTGTATGTGGACAATTTTCCACACCGTTTGCCGTCACATTTTTAGTGGCGACATCTGGCTCTGTTAGCATTATCTCAATCAACTGAATACGGGTTTGCTTGAATTCGTCGAGCAAACCTTTTTTGGAAATGCCCGAACGAGCATATTCATAAGCTTTTTGATTGAACGAATCGAAATCGGGAAAGACCATTCCTTCGCCATTTTTAATTGCTGGGATAATGGTATTGATAAGGTAATTATCCCAATTTTTAAGATGTGAAATAATCTCCGCCACTGTTGCTTTTCCTTCAGCGATTGGAGTTAACCAAATGTTATCGTCCAAATCACTTAATGTGTCCGTCCATTCTATAAATTCTTTATATCGATGAATCGTTTCCTTGCCTAAACTTATCATATCGGGACCTCCAGGTTATTAAGCCAAAATGGGAACCTACGTTCCTATTTTATTCTATAATATCCCCGAAAGCAAGAGATGTTAATACTTTTAGTTAAAAGCAACAATATTTCCGAAAACAGCGATAAAAAAAAAAAAGACTGCCGACAGAAAATTGTCGACAGTCTAGACCGCCTCAACGGGTCGGTCGATTGCCATGTTCAAGATATCTATTCAAGATCAGTGACATAATCCTCTTTAACATGCACTTCGATCATCTGGTTATCTTTCATAAACTTAAAGATCCCGTTATTGAAATCCGTGCCAATCTCCTTGAAGAAAATCCCTTCGTGTACATCCTGCGGCGTATGAACGAAAGTTAGCTTATATCCTTTTGAATCCTTGATCAAATATGCCCGAATTCCTTTTTCATAAAACCCATCCTGATTTTTCAGTTCCCTGGAAACCGAAACAATATGCAAGTCAATGAAAGGAATCTCATGCAGCAAGACATTGATGAATGATCCCTTCGTAATTTCTCTCCAGCGGCTCTGCGCGGTCTGACCCAGAACGATTTGCGTAATATGCTTCTGCTTGACCACTTCGCCAATCACTTTGGCAATAGGGCGCTTCTCGTTGTATTTCACGATGAATTCCTCTGCGCCATGCTCCTTCGCCAGTTCCTCCCACTTGGAAATATAGTGGCTTTTCTCTATGTCCAACTCATCCTCCGGCAGCGGATCCACAGTTAAAATATACAGAGGGCAGTCTAGCATCTGGGCCATTTTACAGCCTCTTCTTATCAATCGTTCACCATTGGGACCATAGTACACGCATACCAGTATACTTTCGTCCATTCTTTGATGTTTCATTTCAACAATTCACCTCATCAAAAATAAGCAGAGAAAGCTCTCCTTAATCAATATATAGGGTACATGGTAAACAGTCGACTGTCAAATTCCACATTTAACGCCTCTTTGTGAATTTATCCTTCGAATAGTGTATAATATATTAGTGCCGGAATACTGAAATAAAAAAACATTAGGGGGAGCCAAGATTGTCATTATTGCATTTCATGATCCTGACACCATTTGTATTCGCAGTTTTTGTACCATTGTTCAGAACATATATGCGGAACATACATACAGGGTGGTTTGTATTAGCTGTACCGCTCATTTTATTTTCTTATTTTGCAAGTCATCTGTCTACAAATTTAGGCTTTGCCCCCGTTACATATTCCATTCCTTGGATTGAAAAACTCGATATCCACTTTACCGTTTATCTTGACGGTTTAAGTTTACTGCTTTCCTTAATTATTACGGCTATCGGTGCATTGGTCATATTCTATTCTATTTATTATATGTCGAAAGAACGCGAATCGCTCCACAACTTCTACATCTATCTACTTATGTTCATGGGCGCGATGCTGGGGGTTGTCTTGTCAGACAACCTTATGGTTCTTTATTTGTTCTGGGAATTGACAAGTGTCGCTTCCTTCTTGCTGATCGCGTACTGGTTTCAACGGCAAAAGCCGCGGTACGGCGCACAAAAATCCATGTTGATCACGATCACCGGCGGATTTTTCATGCTTTTGGGTTTTCTCCTCGTCTATGCGATGACCGGAACGTTCAGCCTTCGTGAAATTATTGCAGATACAAGTCTGATTACGGAACATGCCTTGTTCGTGCCTGCCATGCTCCTGATTCTGTTCGGCGCATTCACCAAATCGGCTCAATTTCCATTTCACATCTGGCTTCCCGACGCAATGGAAGCTCCTACGCCTATCAGCGCCTACCTTCACTCGGCAACGATGGTGAAGGCCGGAGTTTACCTGGTGGCACGATTCACCCCGGTATTCGGAGGTACAACGGAATGGTTTTGGATTATTGCGTCCTTCGGCATCGTCACCTTGTTCTGGGGTTCTTTTATGGCCATCCGTCAATCTGACCTTAAGGCATTGCTGGCTTATTCAACGATAAGTCAGCTGGGCTTGATCATGTCCTTGCTTGGGATTGGTTCCATGGCGCTTCACCCGGATCAAGCTGCCAATTCCATGCTCTTGGCAGGCGCTACGCTCGCGGCAGTGTTCCATCTGTTCAACCATTCCATGTTTAAGGGATGCTTATTCATGGTTATTGGGATCTTGGACCACGAAACCGGGACTCGCGACATTCGCCGCTTGGGGGGACTGATGAGCTTAATGCCGGTTTCATTCACGCTTACGGTCATTGGTGGCCTCTCGATGGCTGGCCTTCCTCCTTTCAGCGGTTTTCTCAGCAAGGAGATGTTTTTCACCGGCGTATTAAGCGCCTATCGGAGCATGGACGGTTGGGTTGTACTGGTGCCTGTATTGGCATGGGTCGCAAGCATCCTGACATTTGTTTATAGCATGATCCTGATTTTCAGAACCTTTACCGGTCCCTTTAAGCAGGAGCAATTGGATAAGACTCCGCATGAGGCCCCGTTTGGCATGCTGTTGTCGCCATTGATTCTGGCTTCCATCGTGGTTATAACGTTCTTTTTTCCTAATTTGTTGTCGTACACCATTCTGGAGCCTGCCATGCATGCTATTTTGCCGAGTCTGCTCCAGGGCGAAGAAGTGTTCACCGTTAAAATCAAACCATGGCATGGATGGAATACAGAATTGTTCATGACATTGGGGGTTGTTGCCATTGGCGCGCTCCTGTATATATACCGTCGCTACTGGTCCGGCATTTACGAGTGGCTGACACCGAAATTCTCGCTGAACCACTTGTATGATCGAGGATTAGTCGGCATGGAGAATATGTCTGCCCGGATTACCAGGCTGCATATGACAGGCTATTTACGCGATTACTTGGCATATGTCTTTGCCTTCTTGATCTTCGTTGTCGGCGGATCACTCATTATGCAAAATGCCTTGAGATTGGATATCTCTTCCGGCGCTGTGATCAGTATCTACGAATATGTACTTGGCATTTCCATCGCCGGCACCGCATTGTTTGTCGTCTTTTCCAACTCGAGACTCATTTCCATTATTACCGTAGGAGCGATCGGGTATATTGTTTCTCTGTTTTTCGTCATATTCAGGGCGCCTGACCTGGCTTTGACACAGTTGGTTGTCGAAACCATGACAACTGCCATATTCCTGCTTTGCTTTTATTTCCTGCCGAAATTAAAGAAAGAAATTACACGCATCCGGTTTCGGTTGAGCAATTTTATCATTTCGCTTGGCGTTGGGGTTACATTAACGTTGATCGGATTATCTGTGCAAAATTACAGACTGTTCGAACCCATTTCTTCCTACTTTGAAGAATCCTATACTTTGGCAGGAGCAAAAAACATGGTCAATGCGATATTGGTTGATTTCCGCGCGTTTGACACCATGCTCGAAATTGTAGTTCTGTTCATTGCCGGCGCAGGTGTATTTACGCTCATTAAACTACGTCAGAGCAGGAGGAATGCGGAATGAAATTTACCGATATCATCTTACAGACTACAACCAAAGTATTGGTCTTCATTATTCTGACGTATTCCGTCTATATCCTATTTGCGGGCCATCATAACCCGGGCGGGGGCTTTATCGGCGGATTAATTACAGCTTCATCCCTTGTCCTGCTATACATGGCATTTGATGTGCAAACCGTGCGCAAGATTGTGCCTTTTGATTTCAAGCGAGTTGGGGCGATCGGTGTCATTATAGCGCTATTGACCGGCACCAGCGCTCTCTTGTTCGGAGCTCCGTTCTTATTCCAGACCTTCTCTTATGTTGACCTGCCGGTGTTTGGCACGAGGGAATTGGCAACGGCGGTTTTGTTCGATCTGGGCGTTTATTTCGCGGTCATCGGCACAGCCATAACGATTATACTGAGCATAAGCGAGGATCGTTGATATGGAAACATTCATGACTATTATCGCGGGAATCTTATTCACTGTCGGCACCTACCTTGCTCTCAGCAAAAGCTTGCTTAGAATCATTCTGGGAACAGCGATTTTTGCCCATGCTACCCATTTAATGCTGCTGACTATTGCCGGTTTAAAACAGGGAGCCGCCCCCTTGCTCGGCGAACAATCCGGCACCTATACCGATCCCCTGCCGCAAGCACTGATACTGACTTCGATCGTAATCAGCTTTGCGCTTACTGCATACTTCTTAGTTTTGGGATACCGCGCTTATATTGAATTGGGGACAGACGATATGGATAAATTAAGGGGGGAAGAGCATGAATAATCTAGTTGTATTTCCTATCCTTCTCCCTGTATTAAGCGGCATGATTATGTTCTTGTTCCGGGATAACATTCGCTTGCAAAAGTGGATTTCGATCATCGGCTTGTCAGGGGCGCTCGTTACTTCCTTGTTCCTGGTGAATGCCAATATGAACGACGGCATTCAGGTTCTTCAAGTTGGCGGATGGGAAGCGCCCTTCGGGATTTCATTGGTCGCTGACATGCTGGCGAGCTTGCTCGTATCGACATCTTCCATTGTCAGTTTGGCTTGTCTAATCTACGCCTTTCACTCAACAGACAAACAGCGTGAGAGACACTATACCTATCCTTTAATCATGCTGCTTGTTTGTGGAGTGAACGGTTCCTTTCTGACAGGCGATTTATTTAATCTGTTCGTGTTCTTCGAGGTGATGCTGATCGCATCCTATGTATTGCTGAGCCTCGGCGGCAGTAAAACACAGTTGCGCGAATCGATTAAATATGTAGCCATCAACATTATCTCATCCATGCTGTTTATTGTGGCCATAGCCTATCTTTACGGTGTCGTTGGAACGTTGAATATGGCCCACCTCTCCGAACGAGTCGCGGAGATTGGACAAGATGGCATGATCACCACAATCAGCTTAATGTTTCTGCTCGTTTTTGGCCTAAAGGCAGCGCTGTTCCTGTACTTCTGGCTCCCAGGTTCCTACAGCTCCCCGCCTGCAGCTGTATCGGCCATCTTTGCCGCATTGCTGACCAAGGTCGGGATTTATACGATCCTCCGGATGTTTACGCTCGTATTTTATCACCACACTGCAGTCACGCATAATCTGATGATTTGGCTGGCTGGGCTCACTATGCTCTTCGGCGCTTTCGGCGCTGTGTCGCAATGGAATGTAAGGAAGATTCTCGCTTATAACGTCATTATTGCAGTAGGCTTCATCGTCGTCGGAATTGGTCTGAATAATGCCGCCGCTTTAACGGGAACTCTGTTTTATCTTGTTCACGATATGATCGCCAAAGCCTTGATATTTATACTGGGCGGGGCCATGATCAGTATTGCCGGTACGCATAAATTGCGTGAAATAAGCGGCTTAATCAGCCATCACCCGCTGCTTGGATGGTTGTTTTTCCTCTCTGCCTTGGCGTTGGCAGGCGTTCCGCCGTTCAGCGGATTTGTAGGAAAATTGATGATTCTTCAAGGCGGTGTTGAGAAGGAGTTTTATGCAATTGTTAGTATCAGTTTAGTAACCAGCTTGCTCGTCCTATATTCTGTCATGAAGATATTTATTCATGGTTTCTGGGGAGAAACCATTCTCAGTGAGGATGAAGAAAAATCAACGGGGAAAGGGATACTGATCCCTGGATCAATCTTGGCGGCATTTATCATTGCGCTCGGTCTTGGCGCAGATTGGGCGCTCATCTACATTGATCAAGCCGTTGAAGTGTTAATGAATCCATCCCTTTATATTGAAGCAGTGTATTCTAAGTCATGATTGGAGGAAGTGATGCAGGATGGCTATACAAATTTTACTAAATCTGATAATCGCTTTACTCTGGATGCTCTTGCATGATGTGTGGGATTCCCTAACGTTCGCAATCGGATACTTGCTCGGTATGTTGTTTATATTTACGCTTCGCAGATTTTTCCCTGGACCGTTCTACGGCAAAAAAGTGATCTCCATCATAAAGTTGTTCTATTTGTTTAATGTGGAGCTAATTAAATCGAGCGCGGTCGTGATCGCTCAAATTACGCGTCCCCGAATTAACATAAAGCCCGGCGTTTTCAGAATGGAAACCAAGTTAAGAGGACAATGGGAAATTACTATTTTATGCTGCTTGCTCACTTTAACTCCGGGATCTGTTGTTCTGGAGGTAGCACCCGAAGACGGAGTCCTGTATCTCCATGGCATGGATGTTGCAGAAATCGAGGATATGATCATTCAAACTAAAACCGTCTTTGAAGAGGCAATTATAGAGGTGATGAATTGATGTTCGAATGGCTATTGTTATTTTGTATGTTTTTATTGTCCGTATCCATTGTTGTTGCTGTATTCCGCTTAATTAAAGGCCCTTCCATGTCGGACCGTGTCTTATCCTTGGACTCTATAGGCTATAACATTATTGGCATCGTTACCGTACTGACTGTGATGATGAAAACACAGGCTTTTCTTGAAATCATCCTGCTGATTGGCATCATAGCCTTTCTGGGTACGATTGCATTATCAAAGTTTGTAGAGCGAGGTGTAGTGATTGAATACAACCGTGATGAGTGAAGTCATTGCCGGCATTCTCATAATTTCAGGCACTATACTAAGTTTGCTAAGCTCTCTTGGTTTACTGCGCCTGCCTGATGTATATACAAGATCCCATGCCGGAACCAAAAGTGTTACGCTCGGCTTATTATGCATTTTAATGGGCGCATTTTTATATTTCCTCATAAAAGACGGGTTCGTTAGTATCAGGCTGCTGCTAGGCATTGTGTTCGTATTTTTAACGGCCCCGGTCGCAGGTCATTTAATAGCGCGATCGGCATACCGGTCCGGCGTCAAGCTTGCGGATATTAGTGTAAAAGACGAGTTGAGGGACGACAAGCTAAAATTAGAACAGCAAAAAACTTCCGACTCCTAGGAAACTCGCACATGATTCAAAGGGTATATTGGGGCAACCAACCATCGGTCTTCATGGCGATGGTTGTTTTTCCTTGGTTTGTATCAGGCAAAAGTGGGCAACTCTAATGAAGACGGGAAATCATCGTATTCCCGTTTACATTCTTTCATCTAGACATTAAGATAAAAATAGAGAGGCGGCACGATCCACAATCTCCTCTCGTCTTTAGCATATACAAGGTATGTGGAAGGCAGGTTATCACTTGATAAATAAAATTCTTCTTAGACGGATAATAATCGTACTGGCTTTATTGGTTATATGCGTTTTTGCTTACATTTATTTCTCCAAAATCTTGCCAATATTGCTCGCTCTCCTGACTGCCATGATGTTTGAACCCCTTGTCAGATGGCTGCAACGACGGATGAAAACAGAGAAAAGACTTCTCCCTGTCACGATCGTCTTCACAACTTTCTTTGCAATTTGTTCGGCTACTCTGTATTTAACCTTAACCAGAGTCTTGAAATCAATCTATGAATTGGCGTTAAAAATACCGCATTATGCCGTAGAAATGCAACAGTTTATTGATAACCTCATCGTGAGTTTCAACAAATTCATCGATGAAATTCCACAAGGGCATCTCATTATCATGGAGTTAGAGAACCAGTCTAAGGGGTTGACGACAACTGCGGTTCAGATGACGTCCCAACTGATTAACTGGCTCGGCATGTGGCTGCAATCCATCCCTAATATGTTATTTGTTACGCTGATATATTTCATTACCTTCTTTCTAATCAGTCTGGATTTGCCCAGGCTGCTAAACGTATTTTTCAATTTTTTTGAAGCAGAGACATCCGGCAAGCTGCGCTTCGTCTTTCAACGAATGGGCAAGGTATTCCTCGGATATTGGAAAGCCCAATTCATTCTTAGTATAGGCGTCCTGCTTATTACCTATATCAGCCTCCTGTTTATATCACCGAAGGCCGCTCTATTGATGTCCATTATTATTTGGGTAGTCGATATCATTCCCCTCTATGTAGGCCCTGCACTCGTGCTGGTCCCTTGGGCGCTGCTGGAGATCATAATGGGAAATACGCATACAGGCATTCAGCTTCTCATTCTTGCCACCGTTCTGCTCATTCTTCGTCGTGTGATCGAGCCGAAGGTGCTTGGCGATTCTATCGGCCTTGCCGCTCTGCCGACGGTGTTATCGATGTACTTCGGCTTCGTATTCTTTGGAGTAACAGGCTTGATCTTAGGGCCATTTGTTTACATTGCCATTCGTTCGGCCAAGGAATCCGGACTGTTTCATTTGAACTTTATGAAGAAATGAGAGCATACGGGAATCATTTCGGGCAACTTAACAAGTCCCCTCTATGGCAAGATACCATACACATAAACATAGAGGGAGGGTTTTATATCAGGGGCGCCTTGGAAAAGGCGTCCTTTGTCAAAGCGCCGTCGCGCACACGGACGAATACGGCTGCCGTGGTCTGGTAGCATGGGCTAGGACCCAAAGGAGATCACGCCTACATTAAAAAATCCGTTGATGCCATGATGTTCGTTCAGCTGAAATCTGTCTCGTAAAGGAGATGTTTGGGCATGATCATGCACACTTGCAAATCCACCGGGGTATTATCAGCATTCGTGGATTATTTTTGGTACATGGAAAGCCAAAACACTTCATATCAAAATGAGCTTTCATTACCGGACGGTTCTGTTGATCTCATTATTGATTTAACTGCGGATAAAGTCCTCATGGCAACTGCATCGAACGAGACATTGCGGCTCAACCATGTATTTGTCTGCGGGCCTCATTCGAGACATTTCGTCATCTGCAATTCGCTTGAAACGAGAGTGATTGGCATCCATTTCAAACCCGGTGGCGCTTATCCGTTTCTCGGCTGTCCACTGGATCAATTACATAATGTCATGCAATCGATGGATGCGATCTGGGGGCATTCAGCCGGAGAATTACGCGAGGAGCTGCTTGAATTGTCATCTGTCGGGCAAATGTTTCACGTGCTAAGCGACCGATTGTTGCAATTGGCGGTTAAGCCGCTTGATAGCCATCCGGCAGTTCACTATGCGATTGAACAATTAGATAAAATAAACGTACAGACGGACCAAGTTGGAAATATTGTTGGCCGAATTGGCATCAGCCACAGACGGTTTATCGAGCTGTTCCAGAGGGAAACCGGCTATACACCGAAACGCTACAGCCGCATCCGGCGATTTCAAGAGGTGCTCAGGAAACTGAATGAACGTCAGAACACGATACAATGGTCAGATATCGCTTTCGACTGCGGGTATTTCGATCAGTCCCACTTTATTAAGGATTTTCGCGCTTTTTCCGGATTGAACCCGTCTGATTATGAGGCGATTCCCGGGAGGCATTACAACCATGTGCCGTTATGAAGAATAGGGGTCAATTATTTACAATACGGTGAACTGTGTTAGTTATAAAATAAGTTTCGAACAAGCACGAAACAAAGCAACAGCTTATCACTTAACGCTTTTACGCCTTATCGCGAGGAGGACATTAGGATGGGAAATGAATGGACCCCGGCAAGATATTCTTCCGTTGTTCCGACACTGCGTGCGGACAACGCCAGTCGATTATTGGACTTTTTGCAAGCCGTTTTCGATGCGGAAGTTCTTCACTGTGCGACAGATAATACTGGAAAGATTACGCATGCCGAAGTGCTTATCGGCCATGGAATTATCGAAGTGTCGGATGCTAATGAGGCGTGGCCGGCCAATGAAACTTCATTGCATGTTTTTGTTCAGAATGCGGATGAGTGCTACAGACGTGCATTAGAAGCTGGAGCGGTTTCTCTATATGAACCGGCTGACATGCCGTATGGAGAAAGATGCGGCGGTATCCAAGATCCATTCGGAAACAGTTGGTTTATTGCAACATTTCAACGTGGTGAAGGGAAGGGCTATTACGATTGATGACGTGCGGACGAATTAGGACCCTCAACCTGTTCGTATCCGGAAATCGGAAACCACTCGGAACAGATTCGTTCCCATAGCTTTTCCAAATCACACGGCGGCTCCGGGAAAATAGCTATCGCGGATTGAAGTGTCTTGCCTTGCATTCCTTGCACCAATTTGTCAGCATTAAAGGGCATAAAGCAACCGCATAGACTCGATTTTTTGATGCATGTATGCCTTGGCCTCGGCAGGCCCCACAATTTTGACTTCATCTCCCCACTGCCATAACAAGTCCACGTAGAACTTCATGTCCTGCACCGCTATACCCATTGTCAGTGTCCCGCTGCCATCCTTGTTGTGCTGTATGAATGAACGAAAACGAGGGTTGGATTCCAGCAGCCACACCCCTTTCTTCGTCAGCTCCAGTTCGATTATAGTCTGTTCCAGACCTTCCTTATTAGGTTTATCCAATAAAGTCTTCTGACTGATTTCCGCCCGGCAAGGAATGGTTCCGTTGAGCTCGGCGGAGAGGATCCGATCGGCTCTGAACTGCCTCATGTCCTCTCTAGTGAAGCAATATGCGGGACAATACCAATAACCGGAACTGGCATAAAGACCGATCGGCTGAATGTTCCGCTCCGAGACTCCGCTGCTAGATTTATACTCGATGGTGACCACACTGCGGACCATTATCGAATGCAGGAGAGTTTGAAGAACCTCCGCAGACATGAATCGATACGGGCTCCAGAACATGATCCTGTTTTTTAGCCGGTCAATCTGTTCTCTTACATCGGCAGGCAAGTAATGATAAAACTTGTGAAGCGCTGCGTCCGCTCCCTCGCCAAAAGGCAAAGAGCCGAAATAATCCATCGTCTGACATGCAAAAAACATTGCCACTGCTTCATGTTCGGTGAAGCTGATTGGTGGCAGCAGCCTTTCTTGCAGCAGCTTGTATCCTCCCCCCCTTCCCTGAACGGAATAAACCGGAACGCCGAGTTCGCTCAGCTCTTGCAGATCCCTTGTAATCGTACGTGTGGACAGGCCAAATTCATCGGCCAACTCTTTAACAGTGAAGGATCGTTTGGCGTTGATCCTCATAATCATTTGGATGAGACGCTGTGATTTTTGCATTGGCCCACCTCATGCTTTTATTTTTTTCATATTACCGTATAAATAAGACATATTCTGTCTTGTTTTCGTGCTACCATTATCTTATAAGTAAGCTGAAAAGACAACGACAGGGGGCATGATCGGTGTGCTAAAGCATTCCCAAGAAAAAATAGGCTTTGTTTTCGTCCATGGGGCAGGCTTGGAAGGCCTCGTTTGGAGTAAAGTGGTGGAGGATTTCGAACATCCGTGTTTACTTGTTGAGTTTCCTTTGAGGAAGAGCTCTCTAGAGTCAAGGAGCAGTCTTTCTTTGGAGGATTATGTGGCACATATGAAAAGACAAGTGGATGAATGGGGGACACGCAAAATTGTCATTGTCGCGCATTCAATTGGTGGCGTGCTTGCTCAAAGCCTGGCATCCGGACTGACGGATCGGCTGGCTGGCATTGTGGCTGTAGGGGCGGCAATCCCGAAGAATGGCGGTTCATTCGTATCCGTTTTACCGCTTCCCCAGAAGCTTATCATGTCTGTTATCCTGCGAATGTTGGGCACGAAACCGCCAGAGTCGGTCATCCGCAAGGGGTTATGCAGCGATCTCTCGCCGGATCAAGCTACGGAGATCGTGAAAGGATTCATTCCCGAGGCGGTGCGTTTGTATACGGATCGAATCAACGTGCCTGTTCCGGATGTACCAAGGCTATATGTGAAGCTAACCAACGATAAAGAATTCAGTCCTTCTTTACAAGATAAAATGATTTCAAACTTTTCCCCGCAATCCGTCCAAAGCTTGGAAACCGGACATTTGCCGATGATAAGCAACCCGGAAGGCTTGAGATCGATACTGGAACATTTCTTATCGGAAGAACTGCGGCAACCTTAAATGATCGCGTAGAAAATATAACTTGCCGTGGTCGGAAAGCGGCCCTCAAGCAGCTCAATACCGATCTGCTGCAAGCGACTGCCGCGCTCAATCGTTCAAGGGCAGCGGCAAGGCAAGCTCCGGGAAAGGGAATCGATGCCGTCGAGATCGCTCTTAACCCTTGTACTCGAAAAAGGGGAACCGTTGTGAAACACCCGGGCGCATGAGAAAATAGCTCCGCTGGTACATGATGGTTCCCACCAAAGGATAACCATGCTAAACTTAGCCTATCACTCTGATTTTCTCCGTCGAAACTATCGCGCTTCCGACAGAATAGATCTGGCTGGTGAAGCAGGCTGGTTCATTCACGATGTATGATGGTTTTGGGTGAAGCAGAAAGGAATGGGCTATTTGAAAAATAAAATGGTACTCCCCTTCATCATGATCGCCATCACCCTCTTGACAACGTACTACGTCCTTCATTCCTTTCGTGTATTCGACTCCCATGCATTCACGGCACAAGATGGGGTTCTTTCCTTGCAGCATTGGGATCAACAGAAGGATCGAGTTATTCCGCTAGATGGGGTATGGGATTTTTATCCGGATGAATTAATCGTGCCTAGCCCGGATGAAGATGTCTTTGAACAATATAGGGACAAGCGCCAATCCATTCCAGTCCCTTCAGCCTGGGATCGCTATAAACCGGATAGCGCAAGCCCTCATGGGGCGGGTACGTATCGCTTGCTTATTCACGTTCCGGAGGACGACCGTTACGGGGTAAAGCTCAATACGATTCGAAATGCCAATACCGTGTATATAAACGGGAAAGAGCTAGGCTCAGCTGGGGTTCCTTCAAAAAACACCGATGAATATCGCTTCGATTACAAAAAGTATGTCGTGCTGGAAAATAGTACAAATAAACAAATAGAGCTGGTTATCCTAGTTGCTAACCATGACTATGCGGTTGGCGGGATTGTCAGTTCGCTCCATTTCGGTCCAGCCGATCAAATATTAGCATTGCAAGGCCGTGAAAAATTTATTGAAGCCTTCCTCATTTCCGGCTATTTATTGTTTGCATGTATCTACTTTACGAGGTACCTGCAGCATAAACGGAGATTCCGGTATGAGCTATATTTTAGTCTATCCAGTTTGGCGCAAGCTATCCATATATCGACGATCAATGAAAGATGGATCTACTTACTGTTTCCGGAGGTCAGCCCAACCTCACAAGTAACGATACAAGCTATTTCACTTACACTTTTCGTATTGTTTTTCCTATTGTTTGTATATCATTTCTTCAACATGTCTGCCAGCAAAAGGATCGTCACAGCATTAAGTGCCATATTAGGATTTCAAGCCTTGGCAATAAGTGTGTTAAGCATAACGATTGATCTAGTAGCAAAGGTTTCATTTCCGCTCATACAACTCATTGTTTCAGGGACTATCGCTCTTGGTTATGTGTATATCTTTATTATGCTGTTAAAAGCCTACAAGCAAAAAACGGATGAGTCCAACTATGTGCTGATGGTTGTTTTTACTTTTGCCCTTTATGGCGCGCTGCTTGCAGTGGTCCTGCTATTTGAAGTGGATATCGAAATACCGTCGCTTCTTTTGTTTTTAACTATGGTGATGAACTTGGCGCTGTTAATGAGTCATCGTTCTCAACAAGCTTATAATGATATTGAGAAGCTGTCTGCTGAGTTGCTTGAATTCGACCGAATCAAGGATGAATTTCTAGTCAAGACATCGCATGAGCTCGGTACGCCGCTCCACAGTATTATGAATCTATCTCAATCGCTGCTGGAGGGGGTAGAGGGACCTTTAAAAAAGAAACAGCAAGAAAATGTGATTTTGATACATTCGGTCAGCAAAAGATTAGCTAGTTTGGTTAAGGATCTGCTATATATTTCAAAAATAAAGCAAGGCGAGGTGTTGATTACATCCAAACCTATCGAGATCCGAATTATTGAAGAAGTGCTCGATGAGGTTGCCTATCTCATGCCGCCCGCTCATCCTGTTCAATTGATCAATGCGATCCCAGAAAATTTGCCGCTTGTCTACACCGATGGGCAGAAGCTAAAGCAAGTTTTCTTCAATTTGATCTACAATGCAATTAAATTCACCAAGCAGGGGACCATCACGATTTCCGCTCAAATCATAGAGGAACAGATGCACATATCGATTGAGGATACGGGCCCGGGTATTGCTCCAGAGTACCAAGACCTCATATTTACAACTTTTTATCAAGTTGAAAGCAGTCGGATCAGGGAATCCGTAGGACTTGGGTTGGGGTTAAGCATTGCCAAAGAAATTGTGGAGGGTGCAGGCGGACGAATCTGGGTAACTTCTGAAATCGGCAAAGGCTCATGCTTTACCTTCACCATCCCATTGGCTACTCCACAACAGCTGTTAGAACATCAAGAACTCAACCATCATGAAATGAACAAGCAAATGACGCCTGATCCAAACAAAAATCGGAGGCTGCAGCAGTCTCAGGTTATCCTGCCTGCAAAAGTGAAGGGCTCGAAGCCATATACGATACTAGTTGTAGATGATGAGCCCGCCAACTTGAAGGTGCTGATTAATATGCTTCAATCGCTTCATTACAGCGTAATTGCAGTAGGCAGCGGGCAAGAGGCACTTGACGTCATCGCAAAGGAAAAGGTGGATCTATTAATTTTAGATTTGATGATGCCCCATATGACAGGATATGAGGTTTGCAAAACGATCAGACAGGAGTACGACTTAGTAGAACTGCCTGTTATCATATTAACTGCATCAGGACAATTGTCTGACTTAGTCGCATCCTTCCAATTCGGGGCCAATGATTATTTGCAAAAGCCTGTTAATTTGAAAGAATTAGAGGTTCGCGTCAATTCCTTGTTATTAATGAAAAAATCGGCGCAGGATGCGGTGGAGCATGAACTCAACTACTTTTACACCCAGATTAAACCGCATTTTTTATACAACACACTCAGCGCCATTATTCATCTAAGTTCGTCTGATCCGAACAAAGCCGGAACTGCATTAACCCATCTTTCTACCTATTTCCGCGGAAAGCTGAATTACCAGAAGCAGCGCTCACTCATCCCTCTGGAGGAAGAAATCGAATTAGTGAAAGCTTACCTGGCGATAGAACAAATGCGCTTCGAAGAAAGGCTTCATATCGAATATAACATTGACGAAACGATTCAAACCTATATCCCAGCCATGACACTGCAGCCGCTAGTTGAAAATGCCGTTCATCACGGGATATCCAACAGAAGAAATGGCGGAACGCTGCGTCTAACTATCGAGCGGGAGCAACCGTATATCAAGATCGTGATAGAGGATAACGGTGTCGGGATTCCTCCAGAAAAGCAGCAAGAGCTATTGCGTGGTCAAAATGAGCGCCTGGGCTTCACCAATCCATTTAAAAAGCTTTCCCTTGTTAAAGGAGCCCGTTTGCAAATGAACAGCGAGGTGGGTAAAGGAACAACCATCATCATTCATATGCTCGAGGTCCAGGACAACAGGGAAGCATTCTAATTCTGATGAATGACGTTCAACTCTTCCTGTCGATGCGCCCTGTCTAGAAAAGTGGTCAGTTTCTACATGGCTCCAAAAGCTTTCTTCAGATGGTTATGGGGATGAGCACTAAAGACTTCGGTGCTTATGCCGAATATAAATGTCTGGCCGAAGAGAGTCCCCTAGGAGGATTTCACGAAAGCGGACAAAGCTTATGATGTCGTATTTGATGCTGTAGGCAAACGCTCCTTCTCGGCATGCAAGCGTGTACTTACGGCCAAGGGAATTTATCTGACTACCGTACCCAAGCTGTGTACCGTTATACAGATGATGTGGACCAGCCTATTTAAAGGCAAACTCCTGCCGGATGCCCACAAATACGTAGACACCGAACGAAAAAAAGGGAATGTGATTATTACGTTCTAAGGTAGAACAGGGACATATCGCTCAAAACTTGCCGTTACTTCTGATGCGGTTCGCTTGCTCCAGCAAAGCAGACGGACGAAAGCGGCTGACGTCCGTCTGCATCTGGGAGCTCTACGAAGCCCTTGCTTCTATTCGTGGCAAGCGCGGATCCACACCGTCATTTCGCCCGGCGTCCGATTGCCCCACAGGTAATAAGGCACGGCCCTCAGCTTGACCGGCTCCTTCGGTTGCGATGGTGCGAAGGGCCGGTATGGCGTATCCGGGCTCCATGAGGCTTGTTCGTCGACACGACCCTCTGCTTCGATCACAACGGTTCCGCCAAGCAATCCGTCATCGTTATGCGCTTCCAGCTTTGTACTGGGTATAATCGACAAAGCCGAAAGCGGGCTGCCATTGTCCGCTTCCTCCAGGCAGTAGACAAGCGGTCCGCGTTCAATGGCGACTTTCCCTGCAGTGGCCCGTATCTTCGGATTGGCGGCAATGATTTGCGGCTCAAGACGAGGCTCCCATTCCACAACGTCCCCCTTCTCCCATTGCCTGCACACAGTCGCATACCCATGGACAACGTCATACGCCACAGCAACGCCATTCACTTTCATCGCGGCCTTTCCATAGCACCAGGACGGTATGCGCAATGCGAGCGAGAATGCATCGTCCGGCACTTCGGTCAGCTCCAACCGCACGTAACCTTCCCGAGGCAGACGCGATTGCTGCCGGAAAGCCACCCGGCCAGCGGCCAGCTCGAATTGCGCTTCGCCGCCGATGAACAGATGCGTGTAGATCTTGTTGCGATCAGCGGAAGCCGTATAGATGTATTGGTTCAAGGAGCTAAGCAGCCGCGCCACATTCGGCGGGCAGCAGGAGCATCCGAACCATTTCTGCCGTACCGCCTTTACGTGATGACGGCCGGGATTCTTCTCTGAAGCTTCCGGCCATACCTCCAAGGGGTTTACATAAAAGTAATGCTTGCCGTCCTGTGACATGCTGCCAATTACATTGTTGTAAAGCGCGCGTTCCATAACATCCGCATATTCGCTCTTCTCCTCCAACTGCAGCATGCGTTGGGCAAAGAAGATCAGTCCGATGGAAGCGCATGTCTCCGCATAGACCGTATCGTTCGGCAAGTCATAGTCGAAGGAGAACGCCTCTCCGTGATGCGTGGAGCCGATGCCTCCCGTAATGTACATTTGTCTTCTTGTCATGTTCTTCCACAATCGCCTGCATGCTTCAAGCAGCCCTTGATCGTTCGTGAGCAAGGCAAGATCGGCCATAGCCGTATACATGTACACCGCCCGGACGGAGTGTCCCACTGCGACATCCTGCTCGCGCACCGGCTTATGCGCCTGATTGTATGCCATCTGCTCAGGCGAAGGTATCGGCATCTTCCTCTTGGCCCAATGGCTGTACCCGTCCCTCTGCTTGCACTCCTCCACCAGGAAGTTCGGCGTCGCGCCGCGCTCGTCTATGAAGAACTGCGCCAGCTTCAGATAACGCTCTTCCCTTGTCACCTTATACAGCTTGACCAGCGCAAGCTCAATTTCCTGGTGTCCGTCGTATCCCCGCAGCTTGCCCGGCTCTCTGCCGAACACCGTGTCGATATAGTCGGCGAATTTGCACACCACATCCAGCAGCTTCCGTTTTCCTGTAGCTTCGTAATAAGCTGCTGCCGCTTCTATCATATGGCCTGCACAGTACAATTCGTGCGCTTCATGAAGATTCGTCCACTGCTTGCCCGGTTCCTGGATGGAGAAATACGTGTTGAGATACCCATTCTCATGCTGGGCGGCGGCAATCAACTCGATCACCTCGTCCGCGGTCCGCTCCAGCTCGGGATCGGGATGCGCTTCCAGCGAATATCCCACTGCCTCCAGCCACTTGGCCACATCGCTGTCTTGGAATACCATGCCTCCGAATTCTCCCTGCTCCCATCCGGCCGCAATGCGGAAGTTCCGAATCGCGTAGCTCGGTTCAGCATCCGGAATCCGGTCGTTCAGAGCCTCCCATTGATACGGAATCACCGTCTTCCGCACCAGCTCTGTATATCGGTCCCAAAATTCGTCCTTTATGCGTATGCGCGGTTTGCCCTGCGGCCCGTTTTTTGCGATTTCCACTGCAATCCCTCCTGAAAGCACTACTAGAATTATATGAAATTTGAATATGACTCTCATTCAGTTTATCCTTGTTATCAAAGGTAAACTACGAACGATTCCAACTTGTTTTTTATAATATTTAACACTTCGAGGAGGGCGGCAATCGCATGAGCGATCAGGGACTCATTCTGTTGGAGATTCCACCGGTTCCTTATTACATCACGACTGGACTGTCTGTCTTTCAACCCGGAGAACAGCATCCGAGCCGGCACAATTTGGGCGTATTCGACCTGCTGTGGGTGATAGAAGGCACGCTTTATATCGGCGAAGAGGATCAACAGTGGGAGGTGACGAGCGGACAGACGCTGCTGTTGCTGCCCGATCGCTATCATTATGCGGTGAGGCCCTGTGAGGCAGAAACCCGCTTCTACTGGAACCACTTTGATTTCAGAGGAAGGTGGCGCCAGACGGAGAAAATCGGCGGTCCCGTCCACCCTGTGCGAAATGCGTGGGAGAACCCTTATAAGGTCCGGCTTCGCCAATATGCCGCTCCGCCGGAATTCTCGCTTGCCGAACGGCATTTGCGGCAGCTGCTCTCTTATGCAAGCCAAATCCCCGGAGAAGCATACTGGAGGGAGCAGCAGCTTTTCATGGAACTGCTGCGCCTGCTGGAGGTAGGATATCGCGGTAGTCAGGACTCCCCCGCCCTGAAGCTCGCCGAGCAGACAGAAGCCTACCTGCGCCAGCATTACCAGGCTGATGTGACGAATGAAGTGCTTGCGGAGGTGCTTCATTTCCACCCGAATTATATTGTCCGGTGCATGAAAGAAATCTACCGCTGCACCCCGATGGAATATTTGCACGAGTATCGGTTGGAGCAAGCCAAGCTGCTGCTCATCAAGACGGAATGGCCGATCTCCCGAATTGCAGAGCATGTCGGTTTTCCATACACGCCGTACTTCTCCAGGTGCTTCAAACAGTACGCCGGCATCTCGCCATTGCGGTTCCGCAAGCAATTTGTGCCATAAGTATGATCACTGGCTTCAAGCCTGAGTCGAGTCCGAATGGTACTGACCGCGGGCACCGCTAGCGATTAGCATATGCGCATGTTCGGCACGCTGCGTTCGCATTGTTCCTCTCGACCGGATGCACCCTGACGTTCCTGCAGTGGTCGGCTTATGCTATGCGGATGCATGCTGAACAGAGGCGGCCCCAAAAGTCATGATAGGACTTGGGCCGCCTCTTCTTGTTAAACGGATGCATGGGCTTCTATTTGGTCAGGGTAGGGGATTCCGATCTCTTCCACTGCCGCTAACCCCATTGCCATCACTTTGTGCGTGACTTCCGTTGTAGAGTGACAGCGATTCGACGTATCTTTCATTAGCACCCGTTATGCGGATGAGAATGTCGATTCGAATAGCCGAAACTGCCGCTCCTTGTTTGTACGAAGTATCGTACAAATGTGCTGGCTATACTTTGCCGTTCCCTCTTCTTGTACGAAAAATCGTACAAATGTGCTAGCTGCACGCTACCGATCCCTCTCTTTGTACGAAATATCGTACAAATGTGCTGGCTATACTCTGCGGCCCACGGCATTTGTACGAAGTATCGTATAAGCAGCCGGTTTACCGCCATGTTGGACTGATTTTGTATGAAGATCCGCAAGTTTGGCGAATAGCCTTAGCATCAAACATTGAATTGATATGCTCACGATGGCTCTTGGAGCTTGGAAATCCCGAATATAGCTTTCGGGCAGCTCCTTCATGTTTGTAGAAAACGGCTGGCTCTAGTTCAATTGCGCAAGCAGGTTGTAGATCGCCTGCGCTGCTTCTGCACGAGTAGCGAACGCCCTGGGTGCAAACATGCGGGCGTCGGACCCGATCATCAGCCCCGCTTCGGCTGCCCGGTTCACATAAGGCACCGCCCATGCCGCGATCTCATCCTGATCCGCATATCCGGGAGAAGAGGCGGTTCCCTGTCCCCCTTTGGCATAGGCATACGCCCTTACGAGCATCGCTGCCATCTCCTCGCGCGTGATGTTCCCATGCGGCAGGAAGAGACCCTCCGCTTGACCGCTGACTATGCCTGCTTCATAAGCAGCCGCCACATCCCCGGCATACCAAGCAGAGCCGGGAACATCCCGGAACGGCTGAGAGTGGACAGCGGCCTTTAAGCCAAGCCCGCGGACCAATAATGCCGTGAATGACGCCCGGTTCACTGTCTGCTGCGGCGCGAACGTTGTGTCTGTCACACCGCTAATGACGTGCTTGGCCGCAAGCGCCTTAATTGTCGGGCTCGCCCAATGGTTCGCCGGAACGTCGGCAAATATCTTCTCATACTCTAGAACGGCGTACGTGCTGAAGTGGTACAGCTTCGCCACAATACGGCGAAGGTCCGCATCGATTTCCCCGCCGATATATTCCCACATGCCGATATCTTCATTCCGGTAATAGATGCCTAGCAAATTCTCGTCAGCATCTGCATCGTAGCTGAAGGCAACCTCAATCGGCTGGGAGAATGCGGACAGCCTTCTTGCAACGCCATCCTTCGTTGTAATCGCCAGGTCGAACTGCAGCACTTGACCCGCTATCTGCAGCCTCGTACCGCTTTGGCCGATCGGCATGGTTTCGTCCGCTTCCTCCCGCGCCCCTTCCGCGAACTGGAGGGAAATCGAGGCATCCTCGAATCCCTCATTGTCTGCGAGATGCAACAGCTCCGCCAACACTTCAGGCTGGATGATCATTGTCATCCGCCCGCTTTGCAGCCGCAGGCTGCTGCTGCCCAACAGCTCGGCAGCGTTAGCCGGCAGCAGCACCTCCTCCTTGCCAGCCGGAACCATGACCGTGACGAAACCGCTGTCCGGATCAGATGGCACGAGGCTGTCCGCATTCACTACATGCGTCCGCTGCATGCTGTCCTCATCATCGCCTTCCGTCTCCCGACCGGTATTGCTGTCTGCTTCCTGCGAACCTCCTCCACCGCCGCTGCTGCCGCTGTTGCCGCTATTGCCGGGGCGTCTTGTTCGCACATCTATACTTGCCGCTGCGGACACATTGCCGGCGTCATCCCTGGCTCTCACTAGATACAAATAGAGCGTATTGGTCTGCAGGCCTGTATCCGTAAAGGAAGTGTCGCTGACAAAGGCCGTCTTCATCAGCTTCTTGCCCCGCCATGCTTCGACTTCGTAGCCAGCTACCCCGACATTGTCTGTGGAGGCTTGCCAGTTCAAAGAAACGGTATTCCTCGTAGCCGTCGCCGTTACATTGGCGGGGGCCGATGGCGGCGTAGCGTCATGAACGGTTACCTCTGCAGCATCTGTCTTGCCGCCGTCCACCGTCGTTGCCGTGATGATCGCCGTTCCTGCTCCCTGTGCCGTCACCAAGCCGGATGGACTCACGACCGCCACCGCTTCGTCGGACGAGCTCCACTCCACCTGCTTGTTCGTCGCATCCGCAGGGCTTACAGTTGCAGTCAAGGAGGCAGACGTGACTTCCTCCGTATCCAGCGTCACTTGCTTGGGCGTCACGGAGACACCTGTCACCGCAACGCCTTCAACAGAGGTGGAATACGTGAACGTCGTAGTCGCTGGGCTGCTCACTCCGCTGCCCCCGGCCTTTACCATATACGTCCCGCTCCTGTTGTCATCCAGCGTGTATCGGAACGCATAACGGCCACCGCTGCCGCTCGTTGTCTGATCGATATAATCTATGCTGCCGGAAGGATGGGTCACCAGCACCGTCACCTGCTGCCCTGCTCCGCTGGAAATCGTGCCGGTAATTGTCACAGCCTTCGCGGCATTGTCTACCTCCGCGACAACCGATAAGCTCGGCTCGTCCGCACTTGCGAGAGGCGTCAGCAAGAATGACGTGATGAACAGGAAACTGGATAGTAGCAGAAACAATCGTTTTTTCATAGAATCCCCTCTCAGCCCGCTTCCGGGAACGCAACCGCTTCGGACAACGGCTGCATGCTATGGAAGCTGTCCCATACAAAGACTTTCACAACATGGCCCTCGACATTCTCCGGGAGGCTGAATCCGGCATTCAGCGTGACCGTGTCGCCTGCGCCGATCTGCTTATCCACGAAGGAAATGTTCCGCACACTGCCATTCGCATCATATAGCGCCGCGATCAAGGACGCCTGCTTGTCTTCACTCGTTCGATTCGTTATGGCCACGCCAGCCTTGACAAAGCCGTTCGGCGTCAACGCCGTTACCTCTTCGCCGGCGAAGTTCGTGAAGATCGGCGTGCCAACCACAAATCCAAAATCGGGTACTTCATGAACAGCTTTGAAATCCCTCATCATTCTGGGCTTCAACTCATAGTCTCCTCGATAAGGCGCCGCAATGCCTGTGATGTGAAGCAGGTCTCCCTCCGCGTATGCCGAAGTAAAGGAGTCGTGGGAGATGCCTGTGCGGCTATCGACATAAATTCTCGTCACATGGTCATCGCTGACCGCTTGGAAGCTAAAGTTGCCATACCCGTCCACGCCTGAAATATCCGCCACTCTCACATTGCGCAGCATGACCAGCTCATAGGCCAAGGTGTCATCCAACTCAATCACGATTTGCGGCAATGGCTCAACCTGGCCCTGTATGTCAAAGGCAGCGATGCCATTGAGCTGCAATGTCCCATTGTACGTGTCCTTCTTCGACTTCAGCTTCACTTGATCGCCGAGGCTCACTCCGGGATTCGCATACGTATATACTTGGATTGCGCCGGACGCATCCTCCAAGTAAAAGCTGTTGTTGGCGCCGAACGCGCCAGGGGGAATCGTGACGATGCCTTCCACCGTAACCTCCGTGCCGTCGGCAAGGAGCTTCGCATTCGCAATGCTGATCACCTCGCCAAATACGGGACCGCTGACCGCAACTTCGGAAATCCGGCCCTCAGCGGCATAAGCAATCGGTCCGTCAAAGCTCTTCACGAAGCGAACAAGCCCGTCCAGATCCTCTGGTCCCATGACCGGGTTTTGGCCCAGCTGTCCAATCGCTTTGTATTTATCCCCGGTTGAGGTGGCCATAAAATTATTGACTGCCAGCGTATAAGTCGCGTCCGGGTCAATCGCGCTGCCGTCTGGAAAGGTGATGTCCGCCACTTTGGCAGTGGAGCCGTCCCACGTATACTTGAATCCGCTGATGCTGAAGTCCGGCCCGTAATAGCTGGATAACTGGCCGTTGACGATCTCCCTCAGTTCACTGCCTGTTACCTCAAGCTTCATCAGTACATTATTAAAAGGCAAAATATTATACAGCTCGCCATACGTTATGTCTCCGGCATTCAGACGATCGCGGATGCCGCCGCCGTTCATCATGGCAAAATCGCTGTCCATTGCCCATTTCATGCTGTCCGCAATCAGATTGCCCAGCGCATTGTCGCCGATCTCGCCTTTGACGCCGTAGCCGCCCTCCATCTCATGCGCGGCTACGCCCACCACTTCGTTCAGCAGCGGAGCGACCAGCTCTTCATAATAGTCCAGGATTCCCCTGACTTCCGAATCTGGCTCTATCTGCGCGTTGTCCACCCAGATAATGTCGGCGCTCTTCTCCACAATATCACCTGTGGTCGGGTCAATCGCCAACTGTACGTGACTGAGCGCCTTGCCATATTCCGATGCTTGTACAATGAGCGTATCGCCAACCAGTCCATTCACGATGGCATGATTGTGCGCAGCGAAGATCACATCGACGTCCGCATCAATCTGACCGACGTAGGCAGCAGATTCGCCAGTAATGTTCCCGCGCTCGTCTTGTTCCGCTGCGCTGTGCGCCAGCACAATAATCGCATGAATGCCCTGAGCCTGCAGCTCGCCCACCGCATCGTTAATGGCATCTACCGGGTCCGTAAATACAATGTCCTGAATGCCTGCAGGCATGACCATATCCGCGGCCCCTTCGGTAACAACCCCGATGAAGCCAATTTGCTGCCCTGCCGCTTCCACAATCTCATAGGCAGGCAGAATGGTCTCCCCTGCGCGGTCTCCGGATTTCCAGACAACGTTCGCGGCCAGCTGCGCAAAATCCATGCCCGCATACTCGCGATATACGTCATCGCCCGGATAATCGCCGCCGTTCACCATTCGCATCAATTCCGTGACACCTCTATCAAATTCGTGGTTGCCGACTGTATTCACGTCCATGTCCAAGGCGTTCAAGATTTCAACTGTCGGCTCATCCTGGAACAGTGCGGATACCGGGGAGCTTCCGCCAATCAGGTCGCCTACGCCAACGAATAAGGTATCCGGGTTAGCGGCTTGCACCTCCCGAACATAGGCCGCCCAGTACTCCGCTCCGCCATAGGTGCCATCCACCAAGCCGTCGCCGTTAATATCCAATTCATAGCGCTGATCGATCTTGCCGTGAAGATCGTTGAGGCCGATCAGATCCACTTCGATCCAGTCCGAACCATAGTCGGAGAATGCAATATCATCCGCTGAACGGGGCTTCAGCTGATACGTCCCGTTATAGATGCTGGCAACACCGGCAAGATCCAACACGTCGCCTTCGGTGTATTGAGCCGTAAAGGTATCGTAGTTCACCCCCGTGCGGTTATCGATGCGGACGAGCGTGCTGACGTCCCCCTTCACCGCCCGGAGCTCAAGCGTGCCATAGCTGTCTGCTCTCACAATATTCGTAATCGTGACAGCTTCCAGCTTTACAACCTGCCCCTGGTTGCTGTCGTCTACCGTATCCACCACCTTCGGTGCCGGCAGCGTGCCAGTGCCAAGTACGGTGATTTCGGACACATTGGCCAATTCCAGCTCCGTATTGTACAGCGTCACTTCCCCTGTCACCTGTACGCGCTGACCGGGCTGGTAGCCGTTCGAGGTCTGGTAAATATAAATGCCGCCTGTCTCATCCTGCAGGTAGAATGCTTGTCCGCCCCAGGAGCCCGGCTTCGAGGTAATGGTCCCTTCTACAGTCAGCGTGGTACGGACCGGGTATTGTCTTGCCTCTCCGATCGATGTCACACCTGGAATGACGACCGGCCCCGGCGCTTCTTTACCCGAACCATAGGAGCCTGGCGCGAAGGTAGTCGGATCATGCCACTTGTATCCGGCCGGCGGGGTTGTCCATGGCTCCGTTTGCGGCTCAGTCGAGTCCGCAGGATTCTCAAAATCCAGCAACGGCGTAACAGGGCTTAATTCGACCAGCCCTTCGAAGCTTGTATAGTCTTCTTGAATGGCCAGCCATTTCACGGTCTGGAGCAAAAATTCGCTGTTGTCTCCTTCTTCCAGAAATCCGTCATAGGTCGTCTTGGTGGCGCCGCTGTCCTCGCGCAGATACTTCGGCGAGGCGTCCTCCACCGGTGAGGAATCGCCGATGAACGCAGCTTTCCCCGCGCCTACCTTGGCTATAGCCGCAAAGGGCCCTTCGTCAATGCCCCCGCCGTTATAAACCCCTTGATCCACCGCAGGTCCCCATGCAGGCGGGTTCTCCGGCACATACACAAGCCCCTTCGCAATCGTCGGGTCCAGGATCGCCAGCGTACCGCCGGCATGCATCTCAACTGTTCTTACACCTTCCGTTATGCCGAACGAATCACCCGGCGGCACCACAATATGTCCGCTTTCAATTGTGCCCAGCGCATTGTAGCGGAACCGAATGCCGAAGTGCGTCCCCAGCCAATCCGTACTGGTCACATCCTGCATAGCTCCAGAGCTCGCCTCTTCTGCAGACATGCCTTTCGTCGGATTTCCGTATGCGCCGCGGCGATAACCATTGAAGACCTCGGTGGAATCCCAACGATTATAGTTGCGGTCCGCATTATAGTGGTCGCCGATGAAGAAGATGCTTCCCCCGCCCTGCACATAAGCAAGCATGGCATCTTGTTCAGACGTCTTAAACGGAATATTCGCTTCACCGAGAATGAATACGTCATATTCTTGCAGCTTCTCCAGCGTGATGGCTTGTTCGCTGAAATCGAACGGATAGTCGCGCTCCAGCTGATCCACGGTGAAGCCTTCCGCTCTCAGCCCATCCGCGAAATCAGAAAATCCGCCGTCGATAATCCAGTCCGACGCACCCGCGGTTTGGCCGTGCGTATTGGCGAATAATACCTTCTTGCCGGTCCCGTCTGCCAATGCCGGAATGATATCGTTCACACCGGTTGGCTTGATTTCCAGACCGCCGCCATAAGGAATGACCACGCCAGTGATGTTTACGACAAGACCGTTGCGGACAGCATCCTTGGTCAGGCCTGTCCGATTGTCTACATAGATGAGGATTCGACCGTCGCTGCCATTCGCATAGAAGGAATACGACCCATACGCGCCGACATCCGCAATGTCGCTGACCGTTACCCCGGCAAGCTTTACCAGCTGGCCGTATACGTTGCCCGTTACCGTTGCCGGAGTCAATGCGATAGGTGCCGGGACTGCATCCGCACCCGTTATGACTATGGTCGGATTGATGATTTCCACTTCATTCGCATAGGTCGTCTTGGTACCGGTGACCTTGACCGCATCGCCCGGTTTCAGATCTATCTGATCCTGGTATAGCAGAATGCCCGCCGTATCGTCTTGCACGTACACGCTCTTCTTGCCATAGACGCCGGATGGCGTGGTCACGACCCCTCTGATTACGACCGTTTCCCCGTCGGCGGCTGCCCGCGCATCAGCAATTGAGACGACGTCGGGGTCTGTCTCTTCTACAACCCATGCCATCGCGGTTGGGCTTCTGAGTCCAGGGAAGTTGTTGTAGAGCTGGAAGCTTCCCGACACTCGAACCTTCTTCCCGATTAGATCGGGATTCGTCTGAAGCCCGAACTCGGCTCTGTACCCAGCTGTAACCTGGACATCCAACACCTTGGTCAAATCCCGCTCACTCGCAGAATCGGCAATCAAGAAGTTGAAATCATTGGCGAATGGCGGGGTAAACTTGGCGGTGCGAGAGCCGGTAGCATGTCCGACAATATACCCTTCTACTGTACCGCTGCCGCTATTATTGGCGATGGCCTCGGCTACCGTCATCGCTCCATTCGCAGCAGACGCCTGATTCGGCATCAGCGTGAAGAAATTCGTGAATAAGAGCATGCTGCTTAAGAATAGAGCCAGCCACTTTCTGTTGATCGATCTCATTGCATCATATCCCTCCTATACTTTTCTCACTTTCTCCCAAAGTATAGCTGAGAGAGGTTTAGGAAGCTTTTGCGCTATGTAAAATCGGATTGAAAGTTTTGTAAATAGCAGGAATCTGATCCTAGTTCTCCCTACCCATTTCATAAAAAATCCCCCTGCAGAAGAGAGTTACTCTTACCGCAAGGGGTTCTGTTCGACTATTTATACATGCATCCAGGCACATACTATTGCATTGGCAGCTATGATGGTTCCCGACTACTTTATAACGACGTACTCCAAGTCAACCAGCTTCGCGTAGGTGACGATCTGATCTGTCGTCAGGTTCAAGGAAACGACCGTATGGTGTCCGCCGCCGTTCTCGATCCAGGCTTTGACCCCGTCCTGGAAATTCGGCTTCACCTTCCACAGAACGCGAGCCACGGGAAGCTTCGGAGCTGGAACCGTCGGTTCGAACGCGGTAATCTCGTTGATCAGCAGCTTGTAGTGCGTCCCGAAGTCCGCCATGGATACGACGACGCCCTCGCCGGCCTTGCCGTCGAATACGAGACGCGCCGGATCTTCACGGTCACCGATTCCGAGAGGAGATACGACGATTCTCGGCTTTGTGCTTGCCAAGCTCGGGTCCACTTCAAGCATATGGGATTGCAGAATAGACTCCTGACCGGCAGCCAACTCGTACGTGTAATCTTCCATAAAGCCCGTGTTTTGGTTACGGCTCATGACCTTCAACAACCGATCAAGCGCAGCAGTCTTCCAATCGCCCTCTCCGGCAAATCCGTACCCTTGCGCCATCAGGCGCTGCACGGCAAGACCCGGAAGCTGCCTCATGCCGTGCAGATCTTCGAAGTTCGAGGTGAACGCATTGTATCCTCTCTCGTCCAAGAAACGTTTAAGCGCGATCTCATAGCTGGCTTGGATTCTAACGCTGGCTTCCCAATCTTCCTTGCTGTAATTCCCGTAATCGAAGTCGTAGAGCTCTGCATATTCACCCATCAGCTCATCGATTTCCTTCTCCGTCACCGCATTCACGTACTGGACAAGATCGCCGATTCCGTAATAGTCTACGGTCCATCCGAATTGAATCTGCGCCTCAACCTTGTCCCCTTCGGTTACGCCAACATGGCGCATATTATCGCCGAACCGAGCGACTTTGATGTTGAAGCTTTCGTCATAGGCAACCGCCACGTCCATCCAATCCGCAATCTGCTGCTGCACCTCCGGACGCTTCCAGTATCCGACGACGATCTTGTTTTGCTTGTTCAGGCGGGCATTGATGAATCCGTATTCGCGATCTCCGTGCGCGGCCTGGTTCAGATTCATGAAGTCCATGTCGATCGTTGCCCAAGGAATGCTTTCATTGAACTGCGTAGCCAAGTGAAGCAGCGGCTTCTGCAACAATTTGGTCCCGCGAATCCACATCTTCGCAGGCGAGAACGTATGCATCCAGGTGATGACACCCGCTACCTCGTCGCGATAGTTGACCTCTTTCATAATACTGGTGATGGTATCCGCACTGACGGCCAGATCCTGCAGAACAAGCGGATATGGCAGCACACCGCTGTTATTTAAGGCATCCGTCATCGTCTGTGCGTTCGCCCTGACTTCTGCAAGCGCTTCTTCCCCATACAGATGCTGCGAACCGACGACGAACCAAAACTGTTTCGTTGCTGCTTTAGACATCTTGATCATCCTCTTTTCTGTAAAAGTGTCGTTACCCCTTACTTCTGCCCGTAGTAGGCATCTTTCCCGTGCTTGCGAAGATAGTGTTTATCCAGGATGCCTTGCGGCAATTCCTTGGCGAAATGGTTCAACTGACGCGCGTATAGATTCGTCATACAAACCTCTTCCAGCACAACGCTGTTGACGACAGCCGACTTCACATCCTTGCCCCAGGTGAAAGGCGCGTGCCCTTGGAGCAGGACGGCCGGAATCGCCATGACATCCAAGCCCCGCTCCTCGAATGTCTCGATGATGACGCGGCCTGTTTCGTATTCGTATCCCCGGTCGATCTCCTCTTGCTTCAGGAATCGGGCGCAGGGAACGGCACCATAGAAGGTGTCGGCGTGCGTCGTTCCCATAACGGGCACATCAAGACCGGCTTGCGCCCAGATGGTTGCCCAGGTAGAGTGCGTATGCACAATACCGCCGATTTGCGGAAAATGCTTATACAGAACAGCGTGCGTGGCGGTGTCGGAGGAAGGTCTCAACTCGCCCTCTACGACATGACCGTCGAGATCGACGACCACCATATCGCTCGGTTTCATCGCTTCATAACTGACTCCGCTCGGCTTGATGACGATAAGGCCGCTCTCCCGATCGATACCGCTTGCATTGCCCCATGTGAATTTGACAAGTCCTTGCTTGGGCAATTCCAAATTGGCCTCATACACTTCTTCTTTCAGTCGCTCTAACACGGCTATGCCCTCCCGTTCTCTAGCAAATGCTCTACAGCTGCCCGTTCGATTGCCAGTCCTGCCCGATAACGCTCGATGAATGCTTCAAATCCTTGTACATCCGCCCTGTCCGGAGACAGCTTCTCACCCTCAACAGCTTGGAATACCTTCTGTTCGAGGAAGTCCTCCAAGCTTTCCCCTTGATCTTGGTTGGTCATGTAAGCGGCCAAAAGCGCCATCCCCCATGCCCCGCCTTCTCCTGCCGTAGACATGACCGACACCGGTACGTTCAGCGCAGCGGCCAGCATTTTCTGCCCGACAACAGGCGTCTTGAAGAGACCTCCATGAGCCAATATGCTGTCTATCGCCACCTGTTCGTTCTCGGTCAATATGTCCATGCCGATCTTCAGCGCTCCGAATGCTGTGAATAAGTGCGTGCGCATGAAGTTCGCCAGATTGAACTTGCTTTCAGGCGAGCGAACGAATAACGGCCGGCCTTGCTCGAGCCCTGTAATATTCTCTCCCGAGAGATAGCCGTAGCTGAGCAATCCCCCGCCATCCGGATCGGCTTCAAGCGCTTTATTCAGCAGCACGCTGAACAGCTTGCCGGAATCCGCACCGAAGCCCATCGCCTCGGAAAACTCGCGGAACAAGTCCATCCATGCGTTCAAATCGCTGGAGCAGTTGTTGGCATGCACCATCGCGACCGGACTGCCGCTTGGCGTTGTGACCATGTCGATCTCCGGATACACTTTGGATAATTCCTTCTCCAGAACAATCATCGCAAAGACGGAAGTGCCGACGGAGATGTTGCCGGTGCGCTTCCTCACGCTATTCGTCGCCACCATCCCCGTTCCGGCATCGCCTTCAGGCGGGCAGAGCGGAATGCCGGGCGCAAGATCCCGATCCGGATCCAGAATGCCGACCCCCGATTCTGTCAATACACCGGCTTGCTGACCGGAGAGATACACGCTCGGCAAAATATCCTCAAGCTTCCACGGATAGCCCTTCTCTGCGATAAGCGCATCGAATTGCTGGATCATCGATGGATGGTAGTTATGGGTTGCTTCATCAATCGGGAATATGCCTGATGCATCTCCGACGCCAATCGCTTTGTTGCCGGTCAGCAGCCAATGTACGTATCCGGCAAGCGTCGTCACGTAATCAATGCGCGGCACATGCTCTTCTTCATTCAATATAGCCTGGTACAAATGGGCGATGCTCCAACGCTCGGGAATATTGAACCCGAATAATTCCGTCAGCTTCCTTGCAGCGGCGCCTGTTGTTGCGTTGCGCCAAGTCCGAAACGGCACGAGCAGTTCACCCTTGCTGTCAAAGGCCATGTACCCGTGCATCATCGCGGAGAATCCAATCGAACCGATGGTGCGGAGGGTGACGCCGTATCTCTTGTTCACTTCCCGCTTCATTTCACGATAAGCAGACTGAAGGCCCGTTATCATATCCGCTTGATCGTATGTCCAATATCCACCCTTTAACTGATTTTCCCACTCGTAGCTCCCGGATGCGATTGTCTGGAAGTGACGATCGATCAGCACCGCTTTAATCCGAGTAGATCCCAATTCGATGCCTAGGGAAGTGTCTCCATTGATTATCGCTTCTTTCCATTGATTCATGAGCACGCGAGTCCCCTTTCTGTACGCGGTTAGGAGCAATCCTCCAACGCGAGAATTGCAAATCGAAGAAGGCTCTTTCACTACCCTTAGTTTATTTTCCTGTACGTACATTTGTCAATCAATATTGGTAGTTATACATACATGGAATACAGGAACGATTTCTTGTTTACCATCGGGCGTTCTTCTGGTCAATCCATACTCGCTGAGTTGTCGTTTTTCGACATTACTTGACACTGCATTTTCAAAATATGAAATTCATGCTAGTATATGTACGTACAACTTTTTGAAGTATGAATGAAAGAAGTGGACCGTGTGAAGCCAAAGTACCAGATCATCATTGATGATATCAAGAGTCATATCTTGTCGGGGACATACAAAGCAGGCGAGCAGATCCCTTCGGAGGCCGCTCTGCAGCATATGTATAAGGTGAGCCGGCAGACTGTCCGCAAAGCGATATTAGCGTTATCGCAAGAGGGATTTCTTAGAAGCGAGAAAGGGTCGGGCACGTATGTCAGCAACCAGTACAGGTTGAGATCGAATGGAAAAACGACGAATAAAACGATCGGCGTCATCACGACTTATATCTCGGACTACATCTTCCCTTCGATCATCCGCGGCATTGAAAGCCGGTTGAACGAAGACAGCTATTCCTTGCTGTTGGCGAGTACGAATAATGATGTCACACAAGAGAAAAAAGCGTTGGAGACGATGCTGTCCAATGGTGTGGACGGACTGATTGTCGAGCCTACCAGGAGCAACGTATACAATCCCAATATCGCTTACTACTTGATGTTTCAAGAGCAAGAGACCCCTCTCGTCATGATCAATGCCTTTTATGAAGAGCTGGAGGTTCCTTTCTTCTGTTTGGATGATGTGCAGTCCAGCTATCTCGCGACAAATGAACTAATCGCCAAAGGGCATACGCGGATCGGCATAATAGCCAAGATGGATGACTTGCAAGGGAAATATCGCATGAAAGGGTTCATCAAGGCGCTTGGAGAAGCCAAGTTGCCGTTCGATCCTGGACATGTGTTATCTTTCGATACGACGACGAAGCCGGATTTGTCAACGAACCTGGAGAAGTTTCTCAGCGACCATTTGCACGAATTGACCGCCCTGGTGTGTTACAACGACGAGGTCGGGTTGGAAGTCGTGCATGTGTGCAGAAGACTGGGGATCTCCATTCCAGGGGAGCTGTCCATTGTCGGTCAGGACAATTCGTATATCGCCAAGAATGCGAATATTCAACTCACTACGCTTACCCACCCGCAGGAACAGATGGGACGAGACGCAGCAGACTGGATTATCCGGCGTCTGCAAGGCAAAAAAGATCTGCCCGCGAGCACATACTATGAACCTGTACTCATAGAAGGGGAAACCATACGAGCAATCGAAGCGGAATAACGTTGTCCGTGCGTCACGACCAACGAGATCGGCCGCAATGCTGAGATGGAGAAGTTAAACACGTGTATGCCGAAAGGCGTGGCAAGGAGGGGTTCGCTTGATTCTGATCGGACTCGCTGGTTGGGGGGATCATGACGATCTGTACCCGGACGGGACCCCTGCCGGCGATAAGCTCAAAGTGTACAGCCGCCACTTCCCGGTTGTGGAGGTAGACAGCTCGTTCTATGCGGTGCAGCCGGAACGGAATATCGCCAAATGGTTGAGGGACACCCCCGGCCATTTCAGTTTCGTGTTCAAGGCGTACCAGGGTATGACGGGGCATGCCAGAGGCAAGCTCCCGTACGCTACCGCGGATGAGATGTTCGACAGCTTTCATCTTTCGATCGGACCGGTTCACCGGGCCGGGCGGCTGAAGGCGGTGTTGTTCCAGTATCCGCCCTGGTTCGACTGCTGCAAAAAACACGTCGAGCTATTGAAGCGGACGAGGGAAAGGATGGGCGATGTGCCTGTGGCGCTCGAATTTCGCCACCAATCCTGGTTTCGCCCAGCGTACATCGAGAAGACGCTTGCCTTCATGGAGCGTGAAGGATGGATTCACAGCATATGCGATGAGCCTCAGGCGGGAGAAGGCTCTGTACCGACTGTTGAACGAGTCACTTCGCATACGCGGACGATCGTACGCTTTCACGGTCGCAATGCGGAGGGATGGAACCGCCAAGGGAAGCGCGACGAATGGCGAGCCGTTCGCTATCTGTACCGCTATAGCGAGGCTGAGCTGGAGGAATGGAAAGCGCGGCTCATCCGACTTGAGAAGCAGTGCGAGGAGATTTGCGTGCTGTTCAACAACAATTCGGGCGGAGATGCGGCCAGCAACGCGAAACAATTGCAGCAGATGCTGGGACAAGAGCCGGAGCCTCTGCCGCCGAGTCAGATCGAGTTGGATAGTTAACAGGAAGCAGACAGTTCCATTTGCGTACCATACTGGACGGATTTGCGTGGCATATCGTTGCTTCTTGCTGCCCAATATCTGCGGAAATATCGGACGGTGCCAGAGCAGGAAAAGTAGCGGATAGGAGCAGAAAGGATGACCGGACCAGCCGGTTCAAGCTGCTGCGGTCATCCATGTCCATCAAAGCGAAAAAAAAAACGTTCTTTCGATTTTCTAACGGCCGCCGATGTCCATTAGAGGCCAAAAAGCGTTGATTTGACTTGTCCATTCTGCGCTAACGGTCATCCGTATCCGTTATAATGCCAATCAACGCCTCATCTGCC
>NZ_BOVK01000023.1 GCF_018403685.1 Xylanibacillus composti | reverse complement strand
ACATAAATTTGGACTTGATCGACAACGAGGACCTTCGAAATCGAACAAGTTATAGGAACAGCTACCTGGCGTCGATGTTGTGGAGAGGGGAAAGACGCATGAAAGGGGGCATGGCTGTTGACTGCAATGAGGTCTGGGGTTCGCCCACACGTGGCATTGACATCGAGAAATCCCATTGATCCATCAATCCGCGATCAACCGGATCACAGTACAACGTCCGCTGGTGCGATTGCCTTATTGACGATTTCATCTGCTTCCTCCCGACTTTCTTCGGAAATGGCCACCGTCAATTGTTAGCTGCTAGGGGCGAGCACAAGACGCTTATTGCTTTTCGGCGATATTCATTTTCTTCTGAGTCATGTGCTCCAGATGAGCTGTGCCCCATTCGTACATTTCTTGCAGGACGTTGTACAAGCTTCGCCCATATTCTGTGATCGAATACTCCACCTTTGGCGGCACCTCTGCATAAACTTTGCGCTTGATAATGTCTTGTTGTTCAAGCTCCCGAAGCTGTGTCGTAAGCATCTTTTGTGTAATGTCCGGGAGCAGTCGTTGCAATTCCCCGAATCGTTTGGTTCCTCCATGCAGCAGATGCAGCAAGATGATCGGCTTCCATTTTCCCATGATGATATCCAATGAAGCCTTCACGCCGTTGCGGCAACATTCCGGCCTTTCATGTTCCATGATAACAGCTCCTAACTGCAATAGTATCGTACAAGATAGTATGGCACTTCATAGTGCGTACTTACCAGATAACATAATTGTACCTATAATAGCATTCAGAATCATCGTCAACAATCCTGAAGGGAGGCTTTATGGGCTAAGCAATTATTCGGAGAGACAGTGTTGATGTTATAGGTTGGTCCTGACCCGCTGAATTTGGGATAAGTGTTCATAAAAAAAAAGGTAAGTGGAGGAATCCAAAATGAAAGCAATCGTAATGAATGATTTCGGAAATCCGGAAATATTGAAGGAACAGGCCGTTTCCAGTCCCCAAATCCATGATGATCAAGTCCTCGTAGAAATGTATGCGACATCCATCAATCCTGTTGATACGAATATTCGAGGGGGAAGAGTGAAGGAGGCGTTTCCTGTACACCAGTTCCCTCATATTCTGGGGCTGGATGTGGCAGGCGTCGTGACAGAAGTAGGAGCAAAAGTCAGTCATCTCAAGCCGGGAGACCGAGTCTATGGTTTGGGAAGCTCGGGGAGTTACGCAGAGTATGCCGTTGCAGAACAATCCATGCTTGCCAAACTATCTCCTGATATTCCATTTCACATTGCTGGAGCACTGCCCGCTGTAGCCTTGACCGCTTGGCATTCATTGTTCGTGTACGGATCGTTGCAGCCAGGTGAGCGCTGCCTTATACATGCTGGTGCAGGAGGTGTAGGCCATGTGGCGATTCAAATGGCCAAGCATGCAGGCGCCTATGTCATCACAACAGCAAGTGCGAGAAACCACGATTTGGTTAAGGAGCTCGGCGCGGATGAGGCGATTGACTATCAGACTGATGATTTTTCCGAATTGATTCATGAGGTTGACCTTGTTCTTGACGCCGTAATAGGGGCAGATCAAGAGAAGAACTTCAAAGTGTTGCGAAACGGCGGCAGGGTAGTTTCCATTGTAACGCCAAACATCTCGGAACTAGCACAAGCCTGCCAGGTGAATGCAAAATTTGTTGTTGTGCAACCCACTCGTGATGAATTGGAAGAAATAGAAAGATGGGTGCGAGAGCAAAAGCTCCACGTTCACATCGATCACATATTTCCCTTAACGGAAACTGCATTAATTGAGGCACATCGCAAAATTGAAACGAAGCACGCAAGAGGAAAGCTCGTCGTTCGAATCAAGAATGAGGAATGAGAATTCCGAGCAGAGGTGTCCGTCTATAACGGGAGTCCGTGCTGGGAGACCGCATCGCTGCAAGTGATGCGGTTAAGACTCCTTTTGTGGCGGCATAAATTCCATTAACGGTTGCTCGGAGCATCGCTCCCCGCACAACCGCTTCACGAGAGGAACAGCAGCCTTCCATGAAACGAACCGAATATGCTGCAGTTGACAGGGAGTGAACAAGCAAAGGGCTTCTTGCGAACGGACTTTCAATCGAATATCATGGTATAAATGACGAGTATGTCAACTTCATTTCATACTGAATTTATACAGACCGAGGAGGCAATTATGGTCTATACCGCTCTGCTTCGTGGCATCAATGTCGGCGGAAATAACAAAATCGATATGAAAATTCTTAAGAAATCCTTCGAGCAAGTCGGAATGAAACACGTTGTCACTTATATTAATTCGGGCAATATTGTTTTTACAAACGTTGGCCACTCCAAAAGTGATATTGCGCATATGCTAGAAGAAGCCATACTAGATACCTTTGGACTACAAATCAAAGTGCTGGTGCTCAGTCTGGAAGACATGGAAATTGTTATGTCTTCGCTTCCCGAATCATGGACGAACGATGATAAAATGAAGAGCGACGTCCTTTTTCTATGGGAAGATATCAATGATGAATCCGTTCTCGATAAGCTGACCTACAAGCCGGAGATCGAAACGGTGAAGTACGTTCCAGGCGCGATACTATGGTCGATTGACAAAATAAACTTGAATAAAGGCAGCATGACAAAGCTGGTTGGCACAAAATTGTATAAACAGATGACGGTCCGGAATGTAAATACGACACGAAAAATATATGCGCTTATGCTGGCAGCGACAAAGGCAGAGGCTTGAAGAAAAACGTTACAATAGACGGCTAATAAATTTCCTTCAGCAGCTCGAAAACTTCCTCTAATGTAAGACCAAAGGATTTGTAATACGAAGCATCCATAACCATCTGCTTTTGGATAATTTCTTTTCGTTTTTGAAGCATCTCACTGGGCGAGAGATCGTTGACAAAACAGCCTTTGCCAGTAACGGTGTAGATCAAACCAAGCCGTTCGAGCTCTTCCCAGGCTTTTTTGACTGTAATAATACTGACTCGAAGCTCGGTGGCCGCTTGTCGAATTGGGGGTAAGGGATACCCGCTTGCTAACTCGCCCTTGAGAATTTGCGCGCTGATTTGTTCGTAAAGCTGTTGGTAAATGGGCTTATCGGACGTGTTCGAAATCGCAATGTTCATTACACTTCCACTTTCAAGAATCGTTTTTTGGCAATATGATAAGCGATTGCCGAAAATAATGCAAATATGCCGATGCCCGCAATCAGGATCAATAAATGAACGGCGAAGTTATCAGCGCCTGCTCCCTTGAAAAGTCCAAACAAGTACTTGTTTTGAATGCCAATCCATTCGGCTCCCCCGGCAAACAGGATCGCAGCTGTGGTGGCTGCAATCGTTGCAGCTCCGTATTTATAAGCTGTCTTGAAATACATGGGTATTAAGATCATATTGAAGATTGCCAGCATGACGAAACATAATCCCCAAAAGCCGGGAGATGGAGAGAAGAAATAATAGGTCAGATTCGGGTACAAATACACACTTATGATGCCATAGACAACGGCGACAACAACGTGCAGCAGTTCCAAAATGACAATAAAGGATACCTTTGCCTTGACGATGTCTTTCTTCGAGACAGGCATCATGCTAGTAAACATGAGGTCGTTCTGACTTTTATATCCTCCAAGCATATTCGGCACTGTAATAAAACAAAAGTATAGGATAACCAGGAAATAAAGCCATCCCGGAATTAACATTAGGGCGCCTGTCAAAAAGGGCAGGATATAAAAGAAAGGATTAACGCCAATTTTGAGTTCCTTCATTAATAAGTTATACATACATATCCTCCATTTTCGAAAAGTAGATCATAATCTCTTCAAGATTCGGTACGGTGGATTTCATGTCTAAAGACGGGTCCCAATCTTTCGTGTGGATCAAGCCTGTAAAACCGAAAGAATGTGTCTTGTAGGAAATAAGCTGGTCTTTGACCATGTCGAGTTGTTCATTTGTACCATTCAGCAAACGGTAAGCGTCGATAAATTGTTCTTTTTCGGAACTGTTGATAATTTGCCCGTTGTGGATATAGGTAATAAAATCGGCGCACTTTTCCAGATCGGATGTAATATGCGTTGAAAAAAGTATGCTGATTTCGCCGTCCATCACCAGCTCCTGAAATGTTTCCAGCAGGTTGTCTCTAGCAACTGGATCAAGTCCGCTTGTCGGTTCATCGAGAATAAGCAGTTTTGCGCCGTGGGACAACGCAAGCGCCAGACTGTACTTTACTTTCATGCCGGTCGATAACTCGGCTATTTTTTTGTCTTCAATCAAGTTGAATTTTCTCAAATACTTGTAATAGGTTTCATCGTCCCAATTGCGATAGAAGGTTTTAATGACATTCGTTAACGTTTTGATTTTACTGCGGGTATAAAAATCGATGTTGCCAAATGCAAAGCCAATTTCTTGTTTCAACTCGAGCTCGTGCTCGGCCATGTTCTTGCCAAAAATACGGATCTCGCCGCTGTCTATATGGATTAAATTCAAGATGGATTTAATGGTGGTTGTTTTTCCTGCTCCATTGGCTCCGATAAATCCCATGATATAACCCTTTTCCAGTTGAAAAGACACGTCTTTGAGATGAAAATGCTCGTATGTTTTATTCAAATTTTTAATATCCAAAGCCAACATGTCGGTCCCACCCCTCAAAATTGTGTATGTTGTATATTCACAATATATCATGAGGGCAGTCAGTAGTCAATTTCAATTCAAATCGTACAGCAACGATGCAGACTGGCGTGCTGCTTTGTGGTACAAAGTGCGAGTTTGTACGAATCGTCGTACAAACCAAGCCTTTATTATGGGAACTTGAGTGAATTTGTACGATTCATCGTACAAAACTATAGAAAGGAGTGGATAGACGAGAGTATATATACGATTCATCGTACAAAACGTCATAAATGAGTCATTATGTGTTAGGTTTTGTACGATAAATCGTATTGGGGGAGCGCATCATCGTTGGCAGCCAATGGGGTCAGATTGAAAATACGGGGTGAAGGGATAGCGATAGTTTAGTCGCATGGTGACGGTTTCGCTATGTGGCCGGAGGTGGGTTAAAGGGAGAGTAGCTTCCAAACGTCCAGTTGAGCGGGAATCCTCCAACGACACTTCTGATCTGCCTGACTCGGAAATAAATAGATCTCTCGCTTCCCTCCCATTGTACTGTCGTTTCCCCATTGATCTGCAAGAGGTCCCCGGCCTCAAAATCAAGAAACAACAACCCGGTTTGCGGGTTTTCCGCTATATTGCCCAGCGTATTGAACATAGCGTTGCCTTTATAGTCTTGAATCATTAATGTGCGCTCGTCAACGATATGAACAAATCCAGGCAGCCCTCCTCGATGACTGGCATCCGCGCCGCTTTCCGAGTGGTGAGTGGCGATGAAAAACGTATCTGAGCGGCGAATCGCTTCCATCTGTTCTTGATCCAGTCGGGAAGATAATCGGGGTTCTACTTGCCGCATCGGTTTGAAGCCCGAAAATGTGCGTGATTGTATATACTTCGGACAGTTAGCATATACCTCTCTGGTTCTTACCAAGAATCCATTTTTGTGAACTTGTGTAATGAGGCCGTTCACTCGCATGCGTCTTCTAGTTGCAAATTCGATAGCCAGCATTCCTATCGTTTGGCCTGACTTGATACCTGCAAATATGGGGTCTGACTCCAGAGGAAGCGACGATATGGATATCGTGTGCGCGTCCACTGCCTTGACAAACCCGGGTTCGCCATAGACCGCGGAAGCCCAGACAAAGTCATGCTCATCCCGTAAGCCAATGATTAACATGACCTGCGTTTCTATGAAGCGGGCAGCGACATCCGGAATGTCATTTCGAATCATCTTGCTTACACGTGACGCCTCATCGCGCAAACAAGATTTTTCTTGAACCATAATTTCTCCTCGATGATAGCCCAACATTTAGAAGAACCCGCAAGCAGGGCCATCCGTATGACTGTGATCATGGGTCCCCATTACTAAAGGCGCGTAAATTTCTAAACGAATTCCATCCGGATCGATGAAGAAGATGCCTCCGGAATTAGAACCCTCTTCATGTGCAACAATCCCTTGATAAATCATCTTTACGCCCATATTCACAAGCTTTTGCTCCATGCTTTGGACAATCTCAATCGAATCTGCTTCGAAGGCCAAATGGTGAAGCCCGGAATGACTCTTTGAAAATTCCGTTTGGCTTTGTTCCCATAAGGTAAGGGTTACATTTCCGTTATGTCCCAGGAAGGCGAATTTCTTTCCCTCCTCATAGCATTCGCGAATCGTTTCAAGTTCAAAAATGTTCGTGTAAAACGAAAGGGACTTTTCAAGGTTGGTTACATTAAGACCTACATGACCTGTTTTCATTTCAATCTCCTCCACTTCTCATTACAAATTTTGTATTCCGTAAATTTCCATCAATCACTTTCATTCCTGCGAAGCATGTTCGTCTGCCCTCCTTCTCTGCACCGAACTAACCCTTTTATGTGCAATCTTATGGTTAGTATCTTAACGACTTTTATTTAACCTGTCAATAGGTTATTATATGGTTAGTTATGAATAGCATTCGTTTGGAGGTATGAGGATGTCATCGCATAAAGGGTTTCCATTAGTTTCCGGACATTTATCTTTGGACCTCGTGAATACGGAGCTTGTGAAGCGTGGCGTTCGTCATGACCTGCTCGCTACCGAGAGAGGTTTGGCTGATTGGATCAAACTCATGAAACAATCCAGTCGCTTGTTCTCACATCTGTTTGAGGAAAAGCATTTATTATCCCATGGGATGCCGATGCCTGAATTAAAGGAGCTGCGCATATTTTTGCGTGAAGGATTTGATGCTGTCGCAGACGGAAAACGGCTTGAGGAAACATGGATCTCCCATCTTGAAGATCTAATCAAGCAAGCTCCATTAACATTTAAACTAATCGAGGGCTCCTTATTGCCGGTTCCCGTAGGCGCTACAGAGGACGCAATCGTCTCGCTGATTGCATTTGATGCGCTTCAATTATTGGCAAAGGGAGAGTTGTTGTCGCTCCAACGTTGTGCTAACCCGGATTGCGTACTGTTGTTCATGGATACAACCGGTCGTCGGAAATGGTGCTCGATGAAAGTATGTGGGAATCGCACAAAGGTAGCCCGTCATCAAATTCGTCGCAAAGAGAACTAACGATCATGCAATCTAAAAGTGGAGCGGTCTCAGCCCTTTCATGCGGTTGGCTGAGCATGCAAAAGGATGGATTGGAGTAGAGCAGCGTTAAGCAGCAAGACCCCGTCCTGTTAAGGACGGGGCCATGCCGTTTTCCAATCATCAGAAAATATCCGTCTGTCGACGCTTGGACTAATGGGGGAGAGTCCTTAGAAAGTTACAGCTGCGTCGGCTGCTTGCGCGAGTCCTTTATCGATGATTTGATTGGCGCGGTCCGGCAGCTGATTATGGCCTTCGATCCGGATGGATACGATATTTTGGACACCGAAGAAACGCATCATGTTTGTAACGTAGTTGAGCGACATTTCAAGCGGTGCCGCCGGACCCTCGGAGTAAATACCGCCGCTTGCATGCAGCAATGCGACCTTTTTATCCGGAATAAGTCCTACCGGTCCTTCCGGCGTGTACTTAAACGTCTTGCCCGCTTGGGCCAAATAATCCAGATATGTGTGCAGCACTGCCGGGACGGAGAAATTCCAGAGCGGGAAGGCGAACACGACTTTATCAGCTGCAAGAAACTGATTCAAGTAGCGGTCGGCAATCTCCTTCTTCTGCTGTTCTTCGAGTGAAATTTCCATGCCATTCGCAACTTTGAAGTTCGCATTGATTAGTGTGTCGTCAAGGTAAGGCAGCGTCTCTGCGAATAAATCAAGCTCCGTGATTGTATCCTCCGGATGTGAGTTTCGATAACTTTCCAAGAAGCGGTTATATAATTTCACACTGACCGCTTGCTCGACAGGACGATTGTTTGCTTTTACAAATAGTATGGTGCTCATTTACGTACCTCCAACATGTATTTATTTTTACTCCCATAGCTATTATGTATGGTTTTATTCGAATTTGGAAGTACGCACAAATAAGTGGTATACTATCAAAAAGTATACTGTAGGGGGGCACAGTTATGAGCAAACGTGAACCAGCAGGCTGTCAACCGGGACTTGAAGCCGCGATGGACATATTGGTGGGCAAATGGAAGCCGATTATTTTGCTGCATCTGCTGCAAGGGGAGAGGAAACGGTTCAGCGAATTGCAGCGGTTGATACCGAATATCACGCAAAAGATGCTCACCGCGCAGTTGCGCGAGCTGGAGGAACAAGATATCGTCAAACGGGTTGTTTATCCAGTGGTCCCGCCTCGCGTCGAATATTCAATCACGGAATACGGCCTAACTCTGGATTATATTTTGAAACCTATGCACGATTGGGGGAGAGCCCACTTGAAGCATATGCAAGAGAAAAAGAGCCAATTGGTGGAGGAAGTCCGAGTCGAATAGCACGTCGAGATTGGCGTTGTGCTGTTCATCCTCTAAGCGTCATAGAAGCAAACAACCGACCTATCCAGGTCGGTTGTTTGCTTTAGGAGCCATAACAATAGTATCTTTTTTGATACTATACCACATTTTTGTGCCTACTTCACATAATCGCATGTACACTGCATAATGCATATATTCAACGATACGTTCTATTGTATCGGGGAAAATCAAACGGGTAAAAGGAGCTAGTGAGAAAAATGGTATGGTTATGGTTAGTAGGTAGAGTGATTTTTGCAGTGTTTTTTATTTATTGTGGCGTTAATCATTTCTTAAACTTTAGATCGATGACACAATATGCCGCTTATAAAAAGATACCAGCCCCAGGATTAGGCGTCTTCGTAAGTGGGTTATTGCTTATTGGCGGAGGTTTGAGCATTCTGACGGGCTATTTGATTCAACCTGCACTTATTGCTTTAGCCGTATTCTTAATAGCATCTGCTGTGACGATACATGATTTTTGGACTTTAGAAGATGCAACCGCCAGAATGGGAGATATGAATCAATTCTTGAAGAATGTAGCTCTTGCAGCTGCTTGCCTCATGTTATTGGAAGTAACAAACTGGACTTGGGGATTATAATCCCGGCTAAATCAGCAAGTCTAACGCAATTTCCATGAAGGGATGATTGGACCTTCAGCCCAATAATCGGCTGCGATCATTTCCTTCGCGCTTGGGAAACAAAGTCACCCGAAGTCCTGCAAGAACCTCGATCCGAATGGATCGGGGTTCTTGCGTTGTAACGACCGAGTTGACAAGAAACCGGCTGAGGCCTATAATGAAATAGGACACCGAACGGTGTCTTATTGGAAGGGGATTTGATCGGTTGAGGAATCAAGTGAAGGAAATGCTTGGGCCCTATATGCCATCTATAGAATAGTTGAAGGTTTGGGGGAGGTGCTATGAGTAAGAACAGCCAGTTGCGGGATGTGTTTGACGCCATTGCAGATCCAACCAGGCGACAACTAATTCGTCTGTTGGCAGAGGAAGAGGAGAAACCGCTCCATGAGTTAACAGAACAGTTTCCAATGGGCCGAACGGCTGTATCCAAGCATTTAACTGTCCTTAAAGAAGCAGGCTTGGTGCATGACCGCAAAGTCGGCAGAGAAACGCGATTTCGGCTGGACGCTACTCCGCTCAGAGAGGTTCAAGATTGGGTGGCCGATTACAACAAATTTTGGAATGCAAATGTACTGCACTTGAAGCAACTGCTGGAGAGGGAAGAAGAATAACCTGAACCAATGACTACGGTTCTTCCGTTCACGGTATCGGTTGAGAGGCTTAGGTCTGCTTAACCAATTCGAGCAAGTTCGCGAAGTGGGTGTCGAAGATTCACGCAGGCAAGCCTATGAAATATGAAGTTTCGGACCAAGCCGTTTGAATAGTGAAAATGGCATTCATGGAGGAGAAGAGAGATGTCCTATATCGTTGATTTCAAAAATGTGTCTACAGCAGGCTTGGAGTCTTCACCTGTAGCGGAAGCGCTTGCTGGCATGCGGGCTAATGAAGCCCGTTATTTTATGAGCAAATACAAGCATGCATTCACGGTTGTACCAGCGAGCGAAAGTCAAGAAACACTGGATTATGTCAACCGGATATTGAAAGAGGAACGTGATATTGCGTTTTCGAGCAAACCTCTGCAAACATCGCGTTTTCAAGTCGATCAGATCCAAATGGCATATGTCTTTTACGAGGATGGTCTTGGAGTCAACGTTATGTATACGCTAGACAACCCGAAGAAGCGGGCTGTTGGTTTTAAGCTTTCTGAGGGGATGGAGGTCCCTAAGGAGTTGGAAGGGAAATTTAAGTTTGCCAGGCAGAAATCCAAGCTGGCAGGAACCATTCGCGGTTCGTTTTTTGTAATTAAAGGCGAATATTAAAGTAGACCATTGTGCGAAAAGGTTGGTATTTAGCCAACCTTTTTTACTATTGTCTGGTTGTTTGGCTCCAACAAATGGATATCCCTATTCGTTGGTTTGGCAGGTGCTGCAGTAGTCATTGCTCCATTCTTAATTATGTATGGTCTAGTACCGATACACCAGCGAGGAGGCGTAGTATCTGCCGAGTTGTTGCTGCCTTTGCTTACACTAGCCCTATTCGGAAATTTTATGGAAGAAGTATTGTTCCGGGGCTATGTACAGGGATATCTCGAGCAGAGGACAGGCATGTGGCGAGCAGCCATTCTATCCGGCCTGTTTTTTGCCTCCGGACATATTTTTCTGTCAGCCACCGTGACTGATCTGGGTATCATGGTACTTGTCTTTACGCTATATGAAGGAATTGTCTGCAGCATTGTCCGCATGAAGCACGGCATCATTGCGGCCACATTAACACATGGTCTTGCAATCTTCGCTCTTGCATCCGGTTTGTTGTAAGTAGAGGGGGGGCTTTGTTTCGGAACCGCTAGAGCTACAAGCGTATTCGAACTTGTCCGAGCGAACCGAATGATTAATCAGTATAAGTAAAGGTACCCTACAGCTGTGGAAATGAGGAAGTCTGTGTAACGGACACCGCTTTTCCACAGCTATTAAACGTGTGCTGCCAGTGCTAGAACTTTCTTTCCTGGTAAGGAAGCCCTCGTCCATCTTCACAATAGCTCTTCAGACTGAATAAGAACATGGCCCAATTGTAATTGCAGAAGCGGTAGAAGTTCGTGACTTCCTTCCAGTTCTTATGACGCAATGTAAGAGCAGTTGTGCCATTCTTCTCTTTCAATTCGAAGGATATCGTGGTACCGATCCATTCAGGGTCCGATTCCGTACATAGCCACTCGACTTTTTGGGAAGGGATCAGTTCCACGATCCGCATTTTCGTCAAGTCATCGTCGCCGAAGTGGAATTCGTTGACGGCCCCGACTTGCTCATGGACGATCAGTTCACGGGTCCAAACTTCAGAAAGCCCCTTGGCCGTCGTTAATGCTTGATAAGCCTCTGCTGCGGGAGCATGAATAGTTTGCAGGTGTTCGATATTTGCCATATGCAGGCTCCTTTCGGCTGCTGTAATGATCATAATGATAGCAGATAGGAGATTGGCGGGTTTCTTCTCGTTTGCTATTCGCGCCTGCGTACAACCCGCACGGGAACCCCGGGCTTAGGCCGAAGTGTAATCGACGGCTCAGGAGCAACCGGCTTGGCGGAATCATAGACGATTCGGTACTGCTGCAAGACACCCGCAAGCAGAAGTGTAGCTTCCAGCATGGCGAAGTTGTTGCCAATGCACATGCGAGGGCCAGCGCCAAACGGGAAGTAGACATAGGCGGGAAGCGCTTCTTCAAATTCCGGGGTCCACCGATCGGGAATAAACGACCGGGGCTCTGGAAAGTAGTCCGGATGCCGGTGCATGACCCATTGGCTTAAGGCGATTTCGCAGCCAGCTGGCAAGACGTATTGTTCAAGCTGGACGTCCTCAAGCGGTTCCCTGGAGATTAACCATACCGGAGGATATAGGCGCATGGCTTCTTTCACGATGGACTGAGTGTAGACAAGTTGAGGGAAATGGCGGAAGGAGGGGGCTTGCCCATTTAGCACCTGCTCTAATTCACGCATGAGCTTGCTTTCGGCTTCTGGATGCTGTGTTAGCAAGTAAAAGGTCCATGACAAGGTGTTGGCGGTTGTTTCATGTCCAGCGAGGAACAAGGTCATCACTTCGTCTCTCAGCTGTTCGTTCGACATCATCGCCCCGTCCTCGTCCTGCGCATGCATCAGCATGGACAGCAGGTCGCCGTGATCCTCGCGGTCCAGGCGTCTCTGCTCGATGATGCGATAAATGACCTGATCTAATGTCGCTAGGCTTTCTCTCAGTCTCGAATCGCCTGGCAGAGAAATGGACAGGGGAAGGATGTCGATGAGATAGTCACCAAGCCATTGCCCAGCACCAGGCTTAAGATGCGGTCACGATGATAGCCTTTTTTGAACTTTCGCTGTGTATGCAGCAGAACATACTGAATATGTTCAGGCTTCGTCAGCAGGTAGGTTTCTCTATCCCTTTCCAGTGAAAATCGAACCACCGCTCCATATTTCTCTGCGCATTGTTCCACGAACCGCAGGGGATTGGATCCGAACTCCAGCAAGTTGCCGACCCAGGGAATTTGACGAGGGCCGGGGATGCTGGGATTTTTGACCTTCATGGAATCTCCTCCTTTGTTCTATACCATTTTTTGAGCGTATGCGGCAAACGGTGTTTGGTCGGCAACATGCATTCGATCTGCTGACCGGTTGCCCAAGACAGTGGGGAAAAATTGTTTTTCGTCCGTCGGAAAAACTTATGATTGGAATGATTTCTCCATGCTCTTTGGATGAAAAATCAAGACAAAGGTTGTCATGAGTAGTGTCAAATTGTGACCTTCGTACGATTACATGCATCGTTAGAACCATGATATAATCGGATGGAATTTGTAGAATGAATTGGAAAAGGAGTGAATGCATGCTGCAACTTGTTCTGCATAAAACGAATAAAACGCTGTTGAAGGTTGCCGCATTGATCGTGCTTGGGTTCATCCTGCTTGTAGCACTGAATCAAGTGTCACACGCTTCATGGAAGCCGATCGATGTGTATGTAAATGATGAACAGATTTCATTTGCCATAGACCCGGATGTCGATTCGGGAACAACGGTTGTCCAGATGCGGCCATTGTTCGAAGCTTTGGGCATGGAGGTCACATGGAGGGAAGAGGACCTCACCATATTGGCCGCTAAGGAAGGCGCGGCATTGCAATTGGTTTTGAATAGCGAAGAAGCGTTGGTGAATGGCAGCGTAATGAAGCTGGACCGACCGGCAGTGGCTTATGACGGCCACACACTGGTACCGCTTCGATTCGTTGGCGAATCAACAGGTTCATTGGTACATTGGAATGGCGTGCATCGAGAGATTCTTGTATATACACCCGAATATGTGTCTTCCTATGGCATCGCGATGGAAGATCTGAAGGCAGAGCTGGATCGGCTCCAAGAGGAGATTAATGCGGCAGCAAGCGAGGCCGAGAAGGGTCAGGATGCATCCGGCCAAGATCCGGCAATAGTCCTTCCGCCCGCTGTACATGAAGATGCTTCTACTATACAACTCGATCAACTGCAAGGCATGTATTATGGCGGGCGATTTGATTACGGCGGGTACCAATGCGGCGGCGTATGCTGGCTATTCTACACGTTCTTGCCGGATCAGAAAGTAGTGGTTGGACAACCGCAGGGCGGCGGGCCAGAAACGATTGATTGTGCCAAGGACGCTTGTCTTTCGTATACAATCGAAAGCAATAAGCTGGTTATTGCCGGGGAAGAACCGCTCTCCATTTCCATTAATGAAGACGGGGCGTTAACCATTGACGAAGTAACCATGAGGAAGGTTGTGCCGGTACCGGAGGGGACGAAGCTTGGCGGTGAGTACATTTCCCAAGGATACATAGGTTTGGTTGGGGTAACACCGTACTCATCATCCTGGACCAATTACCTGACCTTTTATCCGGATGGAACCTTTGCCAGTGATCAATCTTCCCTTGCGTCGCTGGATACTGGCAACGCCCGCACAGATTCTTCAGCTGTGAGCGACGCCGTCCATGGGACGTATGCAATCGGAGGGAACACGATCGAATTGAAGTTCGATGATGGCACCGTGGAACGGCATGTCTTTGCCGTCCCGCCTCAACGGGACGATGGCCGAGTCTATGTGCAAATCGGGGATCAAAGCTTTCACCTTAATACGGAGGAGTAATTCAATTATTCCAGATGGTCTGTCGGTAACGACAGGCCGTTTTTTTTTTTAATACACCGTATTAATATCTTGAAATTTAGCTTGAATGCCTTCTATGCGGCTTGGAAGGGAATAGAGAAATGAGAGCGCTGCACGGCGATATGTGGAATTTTCTATGGAATCATGGTCGAAGCTTTGACGAAGGTATTGCCCATGCAGCATAATAGAACTGACGAAAATTTCAGATAGCGTTCGTCCAATGATCGGACGTCAATAGACGATCGGAAATCCTCATTTGTTTTTGTTCCACCGACTTTCCAACTACACATTTAGCATGACTTAGGTATAAGGAGGAATTGCAAGTGAAGAAGATCATCAATACGCCGGCGAGCCTTGTCATCGAGATGTGCAGGGGGATCGTATTGGCCCATCCGGAGCTTGAGCTTCTGGAGAAGTACAAGGTGATTAAAAAGAAGGAAATTAATAAAGACAAAGTTAGTCTGATTAGCGGCGGGGGCAGCGGTCATGAGCCCGCTCATGCCGGATTTATCGGCAAAGGCATGCTCGATGCGGCAGTATGCGGAGAGGTATTCGCATCACCTTCCCAGATCCAGGTGTATCAAGCGATCAAAGCTACGGCAAGCAAACCGGGAACGCTCCTGATTATCAAAAATTACAGCGGCGACGTGATGAACTTCACAAATGCCGCGCATATGGCTGCAGAGGACGGCATTGAGGTCGATCATATCCGGGTCAGCGACGATATTGCTGTGGAGGACAGTCTCTATACGGTTGGCCGCCGGGGCGTTGCGGGCGTTGTGCTGGTACATAAGATTGCAGGAGCCGCAGCCGAGGAAGGGAGAAATCTGCAGCAAGTGAAAGCAGTTGCGGAGAAAGCGGCTCTTCAGGTTCGCAGCATCGGCGTGGCGCTGACATCCTGCATTGTTCCTGCCAGCGGTACTCCCACGTTCGAATTGGCTGAGGACGAGATGGAGTATGGGGCGGGCATTCACGGGGAGCCCGGCATTCGGCGAGAGAAGATTACAACCGCTGATGAGCTGGCTGCGCGCATGACAACAGCGCTGCTGAAGGATTTGGGAATAGGCGAACAGAATGCGGCCGACGTCGCCGTACTGGTTAATGGTTTCGGGGCGACGCCGCAGCAAGAGCTGTATGTATTCTATCAAGCGGTCGTCCGGGAACTCGCCAATAGGCAGATTCAGGTCGTCCGATCGTTCGTCGGCAATTACATGACGAGCATTGAGATGGCTGGTCTGTCGCTATCAGTGATGAAGCTGGACGACGAATTGAAGACGCTGCTCTCGAAGGAAAGCTATGCGCCAGCCTTCCGGGTTGACGGCCCTGTGCCTGCTGTCGCCTATACGCATGTGGCGGACGAAGAGACAGAAGGCCCCGTTTCCTTCGAAGCGGAAACAGCGGAGGAGCATGCGATCATCCGGAACGGCAAGCTTACGCTGGACAACCTCGTTTATCTGGTGGACAAGATGAGCGAGATTGTCATCAAGAATGAAGTATATTTCTGCGAATTGGATTCGCATGCCGGCGACGGCGATTTCGGCATGAGCCTCGCCAAGGGCTTCAAGCAGTTGAAACGGGAGTGGCGTTCCATACTGGAGCAGCAGGATTTGACGATAGGCAGCTTCCTGGATGCCTGCTCGCTGGTGCTTATGGAGCATTGCGGAGGCGCTTCCGGTCCGATCTGGGGATCGGCCTTCCGGGCTGCGGGGAAAGCTGCGGGAGATCGGCGGGAACTGACGGTAGATGGTATGTCTTCCTTGCTGTCCGCCTCCGTCAAAGGCATTCAGGATATTGGCGAGCGGTCGTTCGGACGAGGAGCGATTGTGGGTGACAAGACATTGATCGATGCGCTTGTGCCGTTTGCCCAAGCATGGTCCGGCAGTGCCGCGGCAGGCGAGGATTGGAAGACGACATTTGCCCAAGCGGCGGCAGCGGCTGTTGCTGGAGCCGAGAAGACTAAGGAAATGGTCGCCAGAATGGGCCGTGCCGGAACCGTCGGCGACAGAAGCCTGGGCCATCCGGATGCCGGCGCCTTCGCTCTCGGCATGATTTTGACTGAATTGTCCCGTGGTGTACGACAAGCTCCTTGATTCATACAGCGCACACTCTTCCATGGGAGTGTGCGCTTTTTCTCAATCGTTCCAGTAGAACTCCTCGCTCGGGACATTCCAATGCAAGGCGGCCAATTCCAGCATATGTTGCTCCGCTGCTTCGCTTTGCTGATCCCTAACACCAATTAGACAAAAAGCATGCATGTAGTCGTCTCCGGCCAGTTGAACCATCGGATCTTCCCGCAGCACGACAATCCAGTACTCATACTCCACACCATTATAATGACCTATCGCATCGTCCCACTTGTCCCGCTCGACCACCAACAGATGGGCATTGCCAATCTGCGGAAGAGAAAGCAGCTCATGTTGGAGCAGCGCAGCATGATTGCCAACCAATGAAGATGCATGCAGATGATCTTCCGAACTGAACCATGCCGCCAACATATCCTTGCGAACCGTCATATCGTTCCAGATGATAGCTCCATTTTCATCGAGGGTTGCTTCATCCGGGAGCGACAAGACATGGACCTCGGCCTCTTCGGCAAGCGAAATCGGCGTGGCATCGTCCTCTATGTAGCGGAAGCCGAAGGGAAGCAGATCTTCACCAAGCTGCATGAATAACCGACCGTCTTGGATGACTGATTCGGTCATCCAAGAGTTGGCTTCCGGCACATAGTAAATGGTGTAATCGGACAACACCATGGTGGCATAGCCCATTCCTGCTGCAGATGAAGCGAGCGCATCGTAACTCGAGACATCGAAGGAGAACCGAGGCATGCGCGGTACCTTTACACCATCCCGGTAGTGGAGAACATAGGCATCTTTCACATGGGGGATCAACTCCAAGGAAGGAAGATCCGGCTGGAAGTTGAGCATGGCACCCGTGTGATAATAATAGCCGTTTACGGTCAACTCTCCCTCCAAGTCAACAATCGCATATTGTGTCGGATTGTCGCCGGTTCGAATCGACTTGACCGTCAACCCAGCAATCGTATCTCCCGCTTTTACTTCCTTCGGATCGAATGCTGCGGCGTGTTTGATACTGGCGCGGGTCTCGTCAGCACTCAGTTCGGGAGTTGCCGGCATTTGCAGATTCGATACAGAAGTAGGGTGGACCTGTGTCCCTGAATCTGTACGGCCGCAACCCACCATGATGGTTATGCAGAGCAAGCTGAGCCAGAACAAGATAGATCGCTTTATATTGCTCATCCCCTTTCCCCTTATATGAAGTGGACGAGAGATGCGCGGGTGAAGTTGAATGAAGTTTGTTCAGGGCTGTTGCCCACGACCGATATAGGAGGTGTACTCTGCGGGAAACTCGCATCAGGCAGATGGGCCGGGGCCGGGTATTTACAGAACAACAACTGCAGCAGGCGAAGCCCGGACTCCGCTATGTCCAGAGGCGGACATGCATGTCCATTAGAGGCAGTTTTTTGGGAAAATGAGCATGTAAGGGACACGTATGTCCATTAGAGTGGAATGTGCGTGCAGAATCGTTGATTTTCAATCTCTAATGGACAACCGCGACCGTTAAATCACGAAAAAACGAGAATTCGTCCTCTAACGGACATACATGACCGAGGCGAAAGGCCGAAAGCAGCAGAGCCCGTCCACGACTGAGACGCCAGGCAGGTAGCAGCAGGAGCCCGTCCACGACTGAGACGCCAGGCAGATAGCAGCAGGAGCCCGCTACGACCGAGGCGCGAGGCAGGTAGCAGCAGGAGCCCGTCCACGACTGAGACGCCAGGCAGGTAGCAGCAGGAGCCCGCCACGACCGAGGCGCGAGGCAGGTAGCAGCAGGAGATCACGCGCGATTGTCACTCCAATTGATAGGTACGATACCGATGCTGGTTATTCACGACCCTCAGCAGATTCATCCCGATAAGCTTGTCCAGGATGCGCCGGGCTTGTCGGTCGGATCGCTGCAAGTGGGACGCCAATTCGCCGGAAGTAAATGGACGCAGCATGCCCCGCGCATACCGCATTGTTTCCGCCTCTGCCCAACTAAGCGAACGGTGCGTCGGCATGGACACAAATTTACCGACAAACGAGAGCACTAGTTGCTTGCAGGCTTCCGGCTCATCGGTAATCGACAAATAGGCAATCGGCAAAAACACCCAATCGTCCAGCGTTAAATACGCCTGCTTCATGCACAAATCCTTAAATCTCCATGCTTCAATATCTCTTGCGTGAGACTTGTATCCATGGATTTCAATACAGCCTTTCGCACCGCCAGGCATATAGGCAAGATCCAAGTACCGGTAGCGGTTGCCATAATCTCGTACCTCCCATTCAGGATACAGGTGCTTGAGGTTGCCAACAGCTGGATACCAAACAGTTCTGAGAAATTCTTTTGTGCCATGGCCGAGCCCCTTTTGCAGGATTTCTCTCCTTCGCGGATTAGCCTCCTCCGCAATCTGCTTCGATACCCACTCGTCCATCATCGTCTCAAAGCGGATCAATCGCAACACCACCTTTGCAGGTTGGACATGAAAAAAGCCGCCCTGATTCAAGTCCCGTTCAACCGGTTCTCTTCATCAAAGCGACATGTGCTTCATGCCGTCATATTCAATATATGCTTTATTCTACAAGAAAGTGGAAGTTGGAGCAAGTACAAATACCGGGCACTTAAGCGCAAAGGCGATGCCTTCGGTAAGGGGATGCGATTGGATTCCATGCATTCGAAGTCTTCGTCGAGGGGAGCTAACGGACATGGATGACCATTAGAGGCGATTTTTTTGATTTTTGAATATGCAACGGTCATCCGTGTCCATTACAAGTGAATCTGTGGCTCTATACGGTGTTTCTTGCGGTTTAATGGACATGAGTGTCCGTTAAATTAAAAAAAACCGATTTTCAACCCTCTAACGGTCACCAGTGTCCGATAAAGCCGGGATAGAGAGAGATAGAGCGAGATAGAGCAGTCGAAACAACAGACGAAGAAACGGCCATTGCGGTTTACTGAGAGACAACAAAATATTCAATACGCTTGCGAAAAATATTCAACTTAAATACAACGTTTTCTAAAGGTATATTAAAACTATGGTGGCTTGGATTTCCAGGCTGCTAAATGATCGCCAAAACGCGAGGAGGTAGATGATGTCTATGTTTATGCAAAAACGGAAAGGGAGGAATTTGTTAAGCGCGCTCACGATAGGAGCGATGCTAGGGGTCGTGTTGGTCGCGCCCTCCGAGGCAGCCGAAGCGGCGCCTTTGCCTGTCTCCATCCAGGTGCATACGAACGAGGATCGTCAGGAAATCAGTCCATACATCTACGGTACGAATGCCTCGGCAAGTTTGACAGGCAATGAGGGATTCACGGCCAGAAGATTGGGCGGCAACCGAATGACGGGATACAATTGGGAGAACAATGCGTCCAATGCAGGCTCGGATTGGCTTCATCAAAGCGATGAGTACTTGTGCTCGGAATTTGCTCTCTCCCCTTCGGAATGCGAGATTCCGGGCAAAGTGCAATCGACATTTCACGACCAGTCCCTTGCCCAGGGGGCATATACCGTCTTGACGCTTCCCATGGCCGGATACGTGGCGCGAGACAAGGCTGGACCGGTTGATGTGAGCGAGACGGCTCCTTCTGCCAGGTGGGATCAGATCGAATTTGCGAAGCAAGCCCCCTTCCAGCTGCAGCCGGATTTGAATGACGGCGTGGTGTATATGGATGAATTTGTGAACTTTATGGTCCATCATTACGGGGATGCCCAATCGTCAACCGGCGTCAAAGGGTATTCGCTGGACAATGAACCCGGGCTGTGGTCGCACACGCATGCGAGAATTCACCCTGATCCCGTGGGCGCTGTAGAACTGGTGGATCGCTCGGTAGGCATGGCGAAGGCGGTGAAAGCGGTAGACCCTCATGCGGAAATATTCGGCGGGGTGTTTTATGGCTTCAACGCCTATTATTCCTTGCAGGACGCGCCGGATTGGGCCGCTGTCAAAGGGAGCTACAATTGGTATGTCGACTATTATCTAGATCAACTGAAGCAGGCTTCTCAGGATGAAGGCCAACGACTGCTTGATGTGTTGGATGTTCACTGGTATCCGGAGGCGCAAGGCGGGGGCCAGCGCATTACCTTCAGCGGAGTCGGGAATGTAGAGACCCAGAAGGCCAGATTGCAGGCGCCGAGAACATTGTGGGACCCGACATATGTGGAAGACAGCTGGATTGCCCAATATTTCAGCGATTACTTGCCTATCCTGCCTCGCTTGAAGCAGTCGATTGATCAGTATTATCCGGGAACGAAGCTGGCTATCACCGAGTTCAGCTATGGCGGAGAGGGTCATATTTCCGGGGGATTGGCTTTGGCCGATGCACTTGGCATCTTTGGAAAATATGGCGTGTACATGGCCAACTTTTGGAGGTTGGAGGCAGATACAAGCTATGTGAGCGCGGCCTATCAATTGTATCGTAACTACGATGGCGATGATTCAACCTTCGGGGACATCAGCGTGCGTTCCGCAACGTCTGACATTGAGAATAGCTCAGTTCATGCTTCCGTGACAGAAGAAACCGGCAAACTCCATCTGATCGTCATGAACAAAAATACCGATACGCCACTGCAGGCAGATTTCACGATTGCCGGGAATCAACAGTACAATGCCGGATCTGTATATGGTTTCGATTCATCCAGCTCCGAGCTGTTTGAAGCTGCGCCGATTGCCCAAATTTCCAATAACGAGTTTTCGTACACCATACCGCCATTGACCGCCTATCACATCGTATTGAGCGCAGATTCAGAAGAGCCGGGCGAAGTGCCGGCAGCACCGGTCAACCTGATCGCTGAAGCTGGAGACAACGAGGTCACGCTCCATTGGAGTGCCTCCGACGGCGCATCCAGCTATACAGTGAAACGTTCAATGGATGGCGGGAACACATTTGAACTGCTGGCTGCAAACGTAATTGCTACAACCTATACGGATGCCAGTGCCATAAACGGCACAACCTATCATTATGTAGTAAGCGCAGTCAATCAGGCAGGCGAAAGCCCGAATTCCAACCCAGCCAGCGCTACTCCAACGGATTCATCGGGATCTAGCGGGGAGCTGGTGCTGCAATATCGCGAGGCTGACAGAGACCCGACCAACAACCAAATAAAAGCGCATTTTAATATTAAGAATACGGGCAGCGAAACGGTAGAATTGGAGGACTTGAAAATCCGTTACTACTTCTCCAAAGAAGGCGCTGCTGCCATGAATTCCTGGATTGATTGGGCCCAGGTAGGCGGCCACAATATTGAAAGGGACTTCACGGATGCGTATGTCGAATTGACCTTCAAGCCTGGAACGGGCTCGCTGGCTGCAGGCGGACAATCTGGAGAAATTCAGCTCCGCATGTCGAAGGCAGACTGGACGAACTTCGATGAGACGAATGATTACTCCTATGATCCTGCCAAAACCTCATTCGAGGACTGGGACAAAGTGACGCTCTATCTCCATGACAAGCTTGTCTGGGGGATTGAACCTTAAACCTTGCTATGTATAGAGGCAGCCCCAAGTCGTGCCAGTATGACTTGGGGCTGCCTGTTTGTGCTGCTCATCACAAATTTATGGTGAACGCTGCATTAACCCTATATATGGTTAAGGCTTGCCGTCCCCATACGGAATTTCCAAGCAGATATATATTTGACTATCTGAATTCTATCGGTTAGACTATATGGCATAACAAGATACCGGAGTGACTTATTTTTTGCGCCAGTATATTGCATAGCAAGGTAGGTGGAGGGATTGTCGTTAAGAAGCCAATTGCTGAAGGGGATTCTCGAAGGCTGCATCCTTGCAGTGATCTCTCGTCAAAGCGTGTACGGCTATGAATTGTCGATGAAGCTGCAGACATTCGGTTTGGAAGTGAGTGAAGGCTCGATTTATCCGATTCTGCTTCGGCTTCAGAAGGAACAGCTGATTCGCGGCGAGATGAGAGAATCGCCGAGCGGGCCGAACCGGAAGTATTACTTTCTTACGAAGGAGGGCGAACAGGCCCTTTCTGATTTCGCCGATAACTGGGAAAGCCTGAAAACACCGGTGGATCAAATATTGAGCAAGGAGGAACCACAATGAAAGCGAAGGATCTCATACGGTTGAATAATGAAAAGCGCGAGCGATTGTCGAAGGAAAATCTTGAATATTACAATGATCTGCTCGTTTATACTCGCTTGTCCTTTCATAAATCCGAGCAGGAAACCGAAGAGATATTATCCGAACTGCTTGATCATTTGCTGGAAGCACAGGCAGAAGGCAAGACCGCACAGGACATCTTCGGCGACGATCCGAAGAAGTATGCAGAAAGCATTTTAGGCGAGCTTCCGAGAATGGCATTCAAGGAATGGGGGATGTTTGCCGTTGCGGGCATCTTCTATTTTTTTGCCGCAAGCACGATAATTACTGGGTTGTTTGCCTTGTTTATGGACGGCTCCCGAACGTACTATGCCGGGACCGTTGCGATTAAAGTGATGCTTTCGTTTCCACTGGCGATGCTGATTCTGTACATGATCATGCTCTTTCTGCGCTGGTTCGTCTTCTCAAAGCTGAATAAAGTTGCCGAATTTCTTCTTCTCTGGTTGTTCGGAACCGGTTCTGCCGGTCTGTTTTTCGTCGTATTCTTTCTTACCCCGGAGTTCGGTCCGACAGTGGAAGTGCCTGCCTATGCTGTACTTGCGACAGGTATTGTTCTCTGTGTGTTTGGCCGTCTGGTTCAGAAGATTGGCAAATAACGACTCGCTTCTGTACAATGATATCGGAATCGGTTCGAACGCACCATTCGGCCGGCATTGCACTTGGAAGTTTGCATGAACTGTATGGGAAATATTTATTTTATTGGGAGGTTGTCCGATATATATTTATAACGAAGCTAAAGAGAGGCAGGGATAAAAGGTGAAGATAGACAACAGCTTTCAAGGGGCGGCAGCTGCAAGAAACATGAATCGATTTAAGGATAGTGATGTTTTGCAGCAAAATGCGCGTTCTATGGCCGGCAAAGAAATCGAAGTGCAGCGAAACGGCGAATCCGTCATATTGTCCTTTTCGGATGAAATGGTCGATTTCAGCGAGAATGTACTTAGCAGTATTTTCGATCTGGATTACAACGTCCAGCATGCCGATCCCTCAGATGTTTTTTCGTATCGGCCGCAAGATCAATGGCTGGTGTTCAGCCAGTTTCTAAATGATTCGCATTTTTATGATTCGCTTAGCACAGAAGAACTGAATCAGATAGAAAATGTTTTGAAGCAGATCACGGACGGCCTGGATAGTCTGACGTCGACGGGCGTCAATTTGTTTGGCGGCGTCAAAACACAACTGGATTCCTATGAAGCTCAGCTGGAGCTGGCTTCTTCGACATCAGCGCTGCAATTATTCAGCCAAACAGTCCTAAGCGGGGATATCAAAGCGGGGTTTGATCGTTTGATCGATCAATATGCGGCGCATAATGAAGCGAAAATTCGGAACTATCAATCCATTGAGGAGAAATTTTATGCGGCACGCTCCAAGATAGCTCCGACTAACGCCTCATTGACCGCATCTCAGGCACAGCACTTGTCCATGACCAACAAATTGGGAAGAACAACAGCGTCTGGCGATGAGATAGAGGCCATCGTGCAAATGTATGCCCGGCAGTTCAAGGAAATCCAAGATGAGGAGAGCTTGTCTTTGGTTATAGAGCAGCTGAAGGAGCAGCTTGTGGCATTCGCAACCAGAGGAATCGCTTCCGATGACCCGGACTATGAAGCTGCGAGACAATTCATTGAACAACGCTCGCAAGACACCTTCGGGCGGATTGGGCAATATTGGAATGTGCTGTTGGCAATACGGCAGTAAACTTGGCTGAACCTTGAACATACAAGCGCAATAGTAGAGGAGGAAGTATCATGCCAGGCAAACTTCGAATGCCAGTTGATTGTCCGATGGTACAACTTCCCGCAGGTATAGAGCGATTGAATCTGTGACGGTCATCATTGTCCGTTAGAGCGAAAAAAACGTTCTTTTGATTTTCTAACGGTAGCCGATGACCATTAGAGGCCAAAAACTGTGGTTTGGACCGATAAACTCAGCGCTAATGGTCATCCGTGTCCGTCACAATGTCAAAAACGCCTCATACGCCCTATAACGGTCATCCATGTCCGTTATAGTTACATTTCCAAACGGTTGAGTCAGCAGCAGCGCTATCATCGGCAAGGTCGATCGGCAGTGGCCGAGCGTCAAGCCGGGCAAGTAGGGATGCTAAGTAGTAACGACAAATCGTACATTCGGGCAAGGGGCTTATCGTTCCATGATGTATAGCGAGGGTCCTCAGATGCCTATCTCCAATAGTCTAGGGCAGATATGCGGCCTCATGCTGTACAAATTGATGCAGCCTTTCGATGCCGGTCTCTATGTCTTCCTTTTGAACATTCCCGTAACCCAATACGATTTGATGGGTGCGCTTTCCTTTGAGCAGGCAGTAGTCTTCGACCTCGTGGACGCGCACCCCAAACGCTGCTGAATGCTGCCAGCTGTCAATCCATGGCTCTCCCGTCACTTCGAGGAGCACATGCATCCCCGCCTCATCGCCCCGGATTCGGAACCAATCGCCAAATTTCTGTTTCAATGCGTTGACCAGCACGTTGCGTCTGGCTCGATAGATTCCTTTCATCTTGTGAATATGGCGGTCCAATCGCCCATCCTTCATAAATTGGGCAAGCGCCGCTTGCGGTACGGCCTGTGCACGCAGGTTCAGATTCTCCTTCAATTCGGCGAAGCGCCCTAGCAGGGCGGGTGGGACAACAAGGAAGCCGATGCGCATGCCGGGTGCGAGCGTTTTGCTGAACGTCCCGACATAAATGACCCTGTCGGGATTTAATGTGTGCAGCGAAGGAATGGGGACGCCCTTCAGCCGAAAGTCGCCATCGTAATCGTCTTCGATGATATAGGCATCCGCCTGCTCTGCAAGTCTGACGGCATGCTGGCGCCGTCGAATCGACAAGATGCTGCCGGTTGGAAATTGATGCGACGGCGTGAGCAGCATGAGATGGCCGTTCTGGAAGCGGGAAATTTCGTGCAGCCTCATGCCGGATGCATCGACTTCCATTGGCGTGATGCCATAATGGGCATGAAAGAAGATGTGCTGCGCAAATTCAATTGTCGGGTCCTCCAAATACACGGAGGCGAAGCTTGGCCGCATCGCTTGGGCTATCAGGGCCATTCCTTCGGAGGAGCCGGATACGATCATAATCTGGCCCGAATGGCAGCGCATGCCTCTCGTTCTGTGCAAATAGGCGGCAATTTCAACCCTTAGCTCCTGCACGCCTCGAATATCCCCGTAATCGTATAACTCGCCTGGCGCCGTCTCTGCCGCCGTTTTCAAGTATTTGGCCCATATTTTCCTAGGAAAGCTCTGCAAATCCGGTGTCCCTACGGTGAAATCGATCAAGTCCTTCGCTTTCGGCTGATCGTCTATGCCTGGAATCATAACGGGCATTTCCGCATTGCTCCGGCTTGTGGCGGTCAGCCTGATTCCCTCGGCCACATAGGTGCCGGAGCCAGGCTGGCCGATCAGGTAGCCTTCCGCGATCAATTGCTCATAAGCGTCGATGGCGATGTTGCGCGCAATGCCGAATTCCTGCGCCAGCCTTCGGGTAGGAGGCAGACGCGTTCCTTCCGCCAATTCTCCGTACTCAATTTTTTGGCGAAGCTGGTTGCAGAGCTGAGAAGTGACAGGTGTGCGCGACGCCGGATCAAGGTAAATGCCAAACATATTCATCCGCCTTTCGCAAATTGGTTCCCCAAACTGAGTGAAAAATGGCTCTAATCCAAACCGATTTTCTTCATTATAATGAACATGATTCGGTAAGAAAAGGGAGGTTGGAAGGTGATGAAAATGAAAAGATTGGGGAATTCGGAAATAGAGGTCAGTCCGCTTGGATTTGGTTGCTGGGCAATCGGCGGACCATTCTGGTTAGACGGCATGCCGGACGGATGGGGGGAGGTCGATGATCGCGAGTCGGAACGCGCCATTGAGCGGGCTTTGGAACGGGGCATTCAATTTTTCGATACTGCGGATGTATATGGCACCGGGCATAGCGAGGAAATGATCGGCAAAGCGTTGCGCGGACGTAGGCATGAGGCGGTGATCGCCACCAAATTCGGCTTTACCTACGATGCTGATACCCGTAATGTATATTCGAGGACAGATATCTCCGCTTCATATATCCGTTCAGCCTGCGAAGCGTCGCTAAGGAGGCTGGGGACAGAATACATCGATTTGTATCAGCTCCATGCAGGCGATATTCCGTTCTCGCAGATCGATGCCGTCATCGACGCGCTGGAAAGGCTGAAGCAGCAAGGCTGGATTCGCGCATACGGCTGGAGCACAACGAATGCGGCGGCTGCGGAGATGTTCGCCAAGCGCTCGTCCTGTGTATCGATTCAGCACCCCTTCAACGTCTTAATTGGCAACTCGGATATGATCGATTTGTGTGAGCGGAACCAGCTGACCAGTATTAACAATGCTCCGCTGGCGATGGGGCTGCTGAGTGGAAAATTCCATATGGCCTCCCGTCTGCCGATAGACGATGTGCGCGGCAGCAAGCACGAATGGGTACTGTACTTCAAAGATGGCCGGCCCAAGGCCGAATATGTGGAGGCGCTGGATGCTGTCCGGGAAATTTTGACCTCCGGCAATCGAAGTTTGGTGCAGGGAGCGCTCGCCTGGATTTGGGGCAAACATGACTGCACGCTGCCGATACCCGGAATGAAGAGTGTGAAGCAAGTCGACGAAGCGGCGGAGGCGATAAGCGCAGGTCCGCTTACCCCGGAGCAGATCAAGGAAATTGATGAAATACTCCATAGCCGCTCCGTATCCTAGTTTAGGCTGCTTGCGCAATGCTGACGGTCTCATTAGATCGTCAAGAACAAACTAGCTCTTGCGATAAATCAGTTTTCTTAATAAAGCATCCGCGGGACCGCTCCAGCCCCGGCGCTCCAGCCATGCGGCTAAGCCTGCTGCAGATAGCCAGATCAGGATAGCGACAACGAAAGCTCCGGTACTGTTCAGCTTCCCCCCTATGCCGAGGGCGACCGGTGATAGCACAATGACCAGCATGGCTTCTTGATACAAATAAAAGGTGAGCGAGCGTTTGCCGACCGCAGCCAGCGTATTCGTCACTTTGGGTGCCGCTTGGCGGACGGAGATGGCTATGATCGCGATTAGCGCGGTGTATCCCAATCCGCCTGCCACGCCGGAAAAAATATGAAGAACGAGCAGCCAGCTGATTGCACCGGACTGCGGATGCCACAAATTCGCACCGACCAGCGCATAAGGGAGTGCTCCGAGCAGCGATATCCCAATGCCGCTGAATGCAATTCGCTTCAATTGCGGGCGGAGGCGATCAGGAAGTTCCAGCCATCGCTTGCGGGCTGACCAGATGCCGATGGCTATAATGAGCAGCATAGGATATAGCAGTATTTGAAACAGGAGTACGATAGGGAATGCTGTCGCATGCTCGGTTGCCAGCTGCACATACGTATGGGAGGCCGTCAAGCCAATCATGTTATCTACTCCTGTCATGATCGGATACATGATGAACCAGGCAAGCGGAATGAATATCAGATACAAGATCCCGATCAGGTACATGCTGCGCCGCTGTGCCCGCTCCGGCTTGAACAGCAGCCATCCGAGAATTAGACCGGATAGACCGTAAGTGGCAAGGATATCGGCGCCGCCTATGAGGACAAGATGGAGGAAGCCGAAGACGATCAGCAGCCATGACCGGCGTCGAAGCAATCGTCGAACTTTCGCCTCCGGCACTCCTTTATCCAACTGTCGAGTTACCATGACTGCCAACCCGTATCCGAACAGAACGGCAAACATCGGATAAGCGCGGTTGTCCACGAACAGCAGGCTGATCAGATTGACGAGGTCATCCAGCCTATTCTCGCCCAGCGGCCGAGTCAGCATAAAAGTCTCCGACATAAATAAATAGATAGGCGCATGCGCGAGCACAATCAGCAGCAGCATAAAGCCGCGCCCCAGGTCCGGGGCCAAGGCTCTCTCTTTCGTTGCCGTCGGGCGCGGACCTGATGGGGGGTTCGTTGCGTTACTTGGCATTGAAGTCAATCCCTTCTGTCTTGAATATTATTGACTGACTTAATCAGTCAATAATAATAGTAATCGAGGGCTGCGATTTCGTCAACAAAAAAAAGCTTCGGCAGCGAAGCTTTGTCTAGCAGTCTTTATTTCTGTATAACTCGGAGCAGCATGCGTATATTCCAATCCAAATCCTGTTGAAGCCATCCTACATCGTCAGCGATCAGTCCAGATAGTATCGTCAAATACAAGTTGGCCAGCTTGTCCGGGTCTTCGTCGATGACTTCGCCGCGCTCCTGCCCTTCAATCAATATGGGCACCAGCAGCCGGACATACTCCGCTGTGGTATGTTCAATCAGCCTCTGGGTCGCCTCATCTAAATTCGAATGGTTGATACAGCTTTGAATCACCCGAAAGATGACGTGATTGTCGGCGGTAAGGGCGGATCTGGTGAAATGCGCAATTTTGCCCAAGGGAGAATCCTTCGATGAGCGTACTTCCTCGATGAATACTTCGGCCCCGTTCATTGCCCATTGCAGGCTTGTTATCAGGACTTCCTCTTTGGACTTGAAATAATGGTACATGAGGCCATGGCTTAAACCGGCAGCCTTCGCAATCATGTTCATTTTCGTGCCTTCGATCCCGTACTCTGCAAAAACAGTCAAGGCGGCATTGAGTATTTGATCCTTGCGTTCTTCCCGAATCTGCTTGGCTTGCTCTTCTTTATATCGAGCCATCTTTCACTACCTCTGTTTTTTTATTAGTGTTGATGCTTCCTTGATAGTATATCACATCTTATGCAACAGTTCGGAAATGCTTTGATCATTTGCTCTTGACCTTCACGTTACTGTCAAGGTTTATGATGGTGTTGCAATACAAGAAAAACAAGTCAGGGATGGACAGGAGGAAGAGGTATGCAACTATCTGAAGACAAAGTTTCGGTGACAGTGCTGGGTTTGGGAAATATGGGGGTTGCTCTTGCTGATGCTTAGCGCATAGACCGAGTGAATGGCAAGGAGCTGTCCCTTGGTCATTTCTTGACCATGGAGACAGCTCCTATATGAAAGTATTTATTTTTACTCTACAAAAGCGTCAAAGATATAAGCATCGGCAGCAGTACCGCCGCTATTCGTGCCGTTAATGCCGAACGAGATTTCATGCCTGCCGTCCAATTGGTAGGTCTTTGTTACAATCGTGCCTTTGCTTACTTCGAAGCTGGCTACGATGTCTTTGGCATTTTCTCCGGAAATGATAACCTCAGCATCCCGTTCTGGGCTGTAAGCGGTCAAGGTGATTTTAGTGGCTCCGGAGACATCGAAATTTTCCATTCGCGTATAGTCGGAAGCGCTCATAGTGCCATTCCAGATGCTGTGGGAAATGCCGTTTTTGAACGTTTGCTGGCCTTCATCCGTGTTCACGACCAAGAGGGTCGGGTCATTGACCTTCATTTGATATTTGGTGCCTTTCAACTGCTGGTCGAACAAGTATTTCGGTCCGGACGATTCTTGCTCGCCCAGTTTTACTGTTAGCGAATCGGCATCCCAGGTCACAGGAAGACCTACTAATTGAGCTGTCGACCGCAACGGCAGGTATGTAGTTCCATTGATTACTACGGGGTATACCCTGTTGCCTCTGGCATCTGTAATCGTTTGCGGCAGACCGTCTACTTCGATGGTGAAATCTTGCCTTTCCGTTGCTGTCAATTGCTTGTGTACAGTGGCCGCCGTCACGCTTGCCGTTGTCAAAACCGTAAGTGCCAAGATAATGATGAGTACTCGCTTGCTGATGTTCATAGTCTCCTCCTAATATGTGCATAATTTGGCACTACAATTATAATTCTTGTTGGCAGGTTTTTCAAGTGCGAAGAAACAAAGAAACGAATGTCGTCATCTATCTTGACGGTAAACAACCGTGCTTATTATGATGAACGTATGATGATGTCAATTGTACGAACAAAACTGCATCCCCCGATGCCAAAAGCAGGAACGGTTGTCCGTCCCCGCCTTTTCGAACAGTTGAATGAAAGTTTGTCCCGCAAACTTACGGTGATCTCCGCCGCCGCCGGCTACGGGAAATCTACACTGGTTGGCGAATGGATCGCTGCATGCAAGCTGCCATTCGGTTGGCTGTCACTGGATGCTGGCGATAACGATCCTGACCGTTTGTTTGCACATCTCATTTGTGCATGGCAGGGTTTATCGCCTCATGCGAGAGAAAGCTTGTTGGCATGGCTCCAATCCCAGCAGTCGCCATCTCCTGATTATATCGTTGCCGCTATGCTCCATCACACTACTACCGTGTCGGATCCGTGCATTCTTGTATTGGACGATTATCATGTGATTGAGTCGGATTCGCTTCACAAGGCAATCGCCTTCTTCATCGAACGAATGCCCGCACACATGCATGTGGTGATCGTCACCCGTGAGGAGCCGCGCCTTCCGCTGGCCCGACTGCGCGTTCAGAAGCAACTGACCGAAATACGCGCGGCTGATTTGCGCTTTACCCCAGCTGAAGCGACTGCTTTTTTCGCTCAGCTGGATGGACTCACTCTGGGTGAGGATGATATCCTGCAGCTTCAATCACGCACAGAAGGATGGATAGCCGGCTTGCAATTGGCAGCGCTCTCCTTGCAAGGACAGGAAGATCCCTCGGAGTATATTCAATCCTTCACGGGCACGCATTCCTTCGTAGTCGACTACCTGCTGGAAGAAGTGCTGCAGCAGCAATCACATGCCATACAATCCTTTTTGATGCGCACCTCGATTTTGGATCGAATGTGCGGTTCGCTTTGCGATGCTTTGCTTGAAGCGGATGACGGGGAACAAGAGGCTCCTTCCTTATCCGGGCAAGAGACATTGGAACTTCTCGAGCGTGCGAACCTGTTCCTTATCCCTCTTGACCATGAGCGGCGCTGGTACCGTTATCACCATCTGTTCGCTGATTTGCTGAGACAGCGGCTGGGTCGTCGCCGTACCGGATCGGCAAGAGACCTAACCTGGCGCCCGGCTGAATTGCATATTAGGGCGAGCGAATGGTTCGAACAGCATGGCTTGGAATTAGAGGCGTTCCATCACGCTGCAACCGGCGGTGATCTTGAACGCGCTGCCCGCCTTCTGGAGGGGAAGGGCATGCCCCTGCTGTTTCGCGGCATGGTCTCACCCGTTCTCCGTTGGCTGGATTCGTTGACAGAGGCTGAGCTGGACGCAAGGCCCTCCTTGCGAGTTCTGTATGCTTCAGGCTTGCTGATGACGGGGCGCATGAGCGAGGCGGAACAGAAGCTGCATGGCTTAGATCCTGTGCTGCGGCTTGCCGAGAAAGAGGAAGGTGTTCGCGATTTGGCCGGACATGTCGCATCTGTTCGGGCTGCCATAGCCGTTAGCCGGCATCAAGCAGAGGAAATTGTCATCGAGGCCCAACGCGCTCTGGAATATTTGCATCCGGACAATCTACCGGTGCGAGCTGCTGCTTCCTGGGCGCTGGGATACGCCTATCAGCTGCAGGGAAATCGCGATTTGGCCAGACAGTATTACAGCGAAGCGCGAGAGAACAGCCAGAAGATCAGGCATGTCGCGATTGCGGTTATGGCAACGATTGGCGCAGGATATATCGAGGAATCGGGAAATCAGCTTGTCGCCGCTGCGGAAACCTATCGGCAAGCCTTGGAATGGGCGGGGAATCCGCCGATGCCGGCAGCATGCGATGCGCATTTGGGGCTGGCGCGCATTTCATATGAGTGGAACGATCTCGTCGAGGCCTGGCGGCATGGAAAGCTGGCAGCCGAATTGGCGCAGCATCTGGAACATACGGACAAGTTCATAGAAGCCGAACTATTTTTGGCGCGTTTGAGTCTGACGCAAGGGGAGACAAGCGAAGCCGAGGCGATTGTGACTAGAGCCAAACAATCGGCGCGGCTGCAAAGATATGACAGGCAGCTTCCGAACATTGCCGAACTGCAGGCAATGCTGCTGCTTCGCCGGGGAGATCGGGATGGAGCTGCCCGGCTGGCGCGAAGCCATAAGCTGCACATGTGCCTTGCCAGAGTTTGCCTGGCCCAAGGGGAACCGTTAGCGGCCCTGAAGGCGCTGGAGCCTTTGCGAGTGAAGGCTGAGCAGAGCGGTTCAATGGCTATCGGGCTTCAGACCATGGTTTTGCAGGCCCGCGCACAGTATGAGAGCGGCGAAAGGACGGCGGCCGTTCAAGCGCTGGCTGAAGCATTGAAAATTGCGGAGCCGGAGGGCTTTGTCAGGCTTTTTCTAGATGAAGGGAAGAGCATGACAGGGCTGCTGCGGGACTCAGTAGCGAACGGAAGCAGTTCGCACGCGTATGCGGCAAGGCTGCTGGCCGAGACGGAAGCGGAGGAGTGCAGGCGTGCCGCCGTATCGGGCCTTGCCTCAAAGCAGGCTGCGCATCCCCTCATCGAGCCCTTGAGCCCGCGCGAGCTGGAAGTGCTGCGCCTCATTGCGCAAGGCTGCTCCAACCGGGAAATTGGCGAGCGGCTCTTCCTTGCGCTCAGCACAGTCAAGGGATATAACCGGAATATCTTCGACAAGCTGCAGGTGTCGCGGCGGACGGAAGCCGTTGCCCGTGCGCGCGAATGGGGCGTTCTTTGAATCTTTACCGTTAACGAAAACTAAGGATTCAGGCATAAACCATACTAAAGTAGCTACCGTGTCCTGTACCGCAACCGCTATAGTAACAGCATCATGCGTTTTAGGAGGAAGCCTATGAATGCAGTTCTATGCACGCAATACGGTCCGCCCGAAGTACTGAAGCTGCAAAAGGTCAGGAAACCGGAGCCCCGTGACAATGAGGTGCTGATCAGGATTCGCGCGACAACCGTTACAGCCGGGGACATCCGGATTCGCGCGTTTCGGAGCCCGGCTTTGATGTGGCTGCCCATGCGCCTTGTGCTAGGCATAACAAAGCCGAGGAAGCCCATTTTGGGAGTAGAATTGTCGGGAGAGATCGAAGCGATTGGCAGCAAGGTAACGAGATTCAAAGCAGGCGATCAGGTTTTCGCCATGACCGGGATGAAATTCGGCGCTCATGCAGAGTACCTGGCTTTGCCTGAGAAGGGTCTCATTGCGATAAAACCGGAGCAAGTATCCTTCGAAACAGCCGCTTCCGTCCTTTATGGGGGAACGACAGCCCTCCATTTTTTGCGAAAAGGAAACATACGAAGCGGGCAAAAGGTGATGGTTTATGGAGCTTCGGGTACGGTTGGAACCTTGACAGTGCAGCTTGCCAAGTATTTCGGAGCGGAAGTGACAGGTGTTTGCAGCACAGGCAATTTGGAAATGGTAAAGGCTCTGGGAGCGGATAAGGTCATCGATTACACGAAGGAGAATTTTACCGAAACCGGAGAGCGCTACGACATGATCTTTGACGCCGTTGGCAAAACCACGAAAGCGCATTGTGAGAAGGCTCTGGCTGCGGGCGGGGCATTTGTAACCGTGGGCGGAATGGAGGTTGCCCGGGAGCTTATGGAAGATGTCTTGCTGCTGCAGAAGCTTCTGGCTGAAGGGAAGATCAAGTCGGTCATAGACAGAACCTATACGCTGGAACAAATGGTTGAAGCACACAGATACGTAGAGAACGGACGCAAAAAGGGCAGTGTTGTTATCCAAGTCCTTTGAATCGTGACTGTGCGTGGGGGATCAGCTGCCGTGTTGGGCTAGAAGCACTCTTCGGAGTGCTTTTTTCATTGTGAAGAACGAAGGCAAATAGGTCCACTCCGGAAGCGGCGCAATTCTTATAAAACATGCTGTAATTTCGCCGCATTTGCGTTAATCTGATAAGGAGAGGCAACATTGAAGAAGTGCCTCGCTGCTACGGAAGCGCAGAGCGTTTCTGCAGGAGTGCGGCGTCCGCCCGAAGGAATTGCTGGACATTGTCCGCTTTCAAGGCGCGCTTAGGGAACTGTACCAGCAAGCTTCGCCATCGTTCGCGGACATCGCCATCCAATACGGCTATTATGACCAATCGCATCTGATCCAGCACTTCAAGCGTTACTACGGCATGTCTCCGGGACAGATCTGCTGGTAAGGGCGGGGCTTGTGTCCGATTTTTCCAATCCTGATAGGCTGTTGTATGCGACTATGAAAATGAAACTTCATGAATCCAGCGAGGAGGCAGCAATTGATGAAACCGCGCATTTCTGTATTGACATTAGGCGTAGCGGATTTGGAGAGGTCTCTGCGTTTTTATCGGGATGGATTGGGATGGCCGACTGAGGGGATTATTGGCCGGGAATTTGAGCATGGGGCTGTCGCTTTTTTCGATTTGCAGGCAGGGGTGAAACTGGCCATTTGGAACCGCCGCGATCTGGCGCATGAAGCGAAGGTTCCGCTCGGGTCTCCAAGCTCCACGGAAATGACGATTGGCCATAATGTAGGGAGCAAGGAAGAAGTCGATCAAATTATGGCGCTGGCGGAGAAAGCCGGTGCCGTCATTCCGGACCCGGCGCATGATACGTTCTGGGGCGGATACTCCGGCCATTTCCTGGACCCAGACGGACATTTGTGGGAAGTGGTGTGGAATCCGGCGTGGGAGTTTGAAGTGTAAGAAGGAGAAGCTGTCCATGGGACTTGGTGGTCCCGGACAGCTTCTTTTGTATCGAGCGCGTTATCGCTCTTATGTCTTGCTATCACCTTTTGCTCAATGCCGCTTGCTTTTTTTGGTCAAAGACTGATAGACAAGCAGGTATGCGCTGGTAATCAGCTGCTCGACAAGATCGGACGGGACTTCCCCGGTCTGATAATAGTAAATGGAGATCCAGTGCCGCTTGTTCAAGTAATAGCCCGGCCGAATGCTGGCATATTGCTGCCGCAGATGCTCCGCCTCCATTTTCTTGGAAAAAACGGACACGCCCTACGCATTTTCTTGCAGCTGTATGCCCTGCCCATCCCAAGATCCGCGAACTGTTCCAAGCAGCTTTAACACAGGGGGGGATTTCGAAATGTTGTCCACTCCTTCATCCGCAACCTATGAAACTGCTTGGCATTTTGAGTATAGATGTGAAAGTCGGTGTATAAAATAGATTACTAGAAAGGAGGGATTGTTCTGCCCATGCCCCAGCCTATGTCTGTAACCAGTTTGAAGCTCATTCAAAAATGTCTGTCCTTGGTGCCGGTCATTGTTCTGGGGAGCGGGGCTTCGGCTGCGTACGGGTTTGCCGGAATGCCTCAGCTGGCCGATCATCTTGTCAACCATGTTGTGCCGGACCCCAAGGAGCAGGACCGTTGGCTTGCGTTCCGTACGGCGATCGCATCAGGACTGGACCTGGAGAATGCGCTGCATCAAGTGGATCTTTCCAGCATGCTTGAACAGCAAGTCGTACAAGCGACCCGGCAGCTGCTTCTGCAGCAGGATATCTCTCTCATGCGTCGGATGCAGCGCGGCGAACTTGCATTGCCGCTCGGAGTGCTGCTGCAATTTCTGAGCAGAACAGCGAAGCAGAAAATCAAGATCGTTACGACCAACTATGACAGATTGGCCGAGTATGCGGCTGATCAAGTACGGCTGCGGTTGGATAACGGATATTGCGGGCAATATGAAAAGCACTTTCAAGGATTCTCACGATTCCACGCCCCACAGATCGAACTGATGAAGGTGCATGGCTCACTCGACTGGTTCAGGTCAGGAGACGGTGCGCCTGTCAGCTTGCCGGATCATGCAGCCGATGCATGCGGCATGAGTCCGCTGATGGTTACGCCCGGTGTCCGGAAATATGAGCTCACGCATCAGGAACCGTTCCGCAGCATGATTGCCAAAGCGGACGAGGCATTCGCGAACGCCAGCGCGATATTATGCGTGGGCTATGGCTTCCATGACAACCATATTCACTTGAAGCTGGTGGAACGCATGCGGCAGGGGAAGACCCCGATCCTCATCGCAACGAAGCGGCTGTCCGATTCTGCGCTGCAATTTATCCGGAGTGCGCCGACTTCTGCCGTACTAGGTTTGGAGGAGTATGACCAGGGGACGCGGATCGTCTATCTGAACAGCGAGGAAATCGTGGAAGGGGCTTCCCTCTGGTCATTGGATGCGTTGATTCAACTCGTATTATGAAAGGAGGGAGATGATGAGCATTTTCCAGTATGCGGACGAAGAAGGACTGGGCAAGGTGGCTGCCGTGGATACCACCCATGTCACGTTAGGGGTGGATAATGTGCAGGTGCTGCGTAACATGCAGGTGAATCGGCTTGTGGCGCTGCGAAGCAGCAGAGCCGGACAGCATTATATCGGCATTATACAGAAGATTATCAGACGATTTATGGAGCAGAGGGAGCAGGAAGCATGCATGGCCGAAGAGATGTCAGAGGCTGATGAGTGCCGGGAAATCAACACCGTTCGCATCGCGCTGATCGGGACATTCTATGATCGATACTTGGAACAATCGAATGTATTCCGAAGATCGTTGGAATCGGTCCCTGAAATCGAAGCGGTCTGCTTTCCGATCGAAGGCGAACAGCTGTCCCGCTTTATGCGGGCCATTTCCTGCCAATCTGGCGAGCATCTCCATTCGTTGTGTCTCGGGCACTATGCGCTGGATGAGGAGGCGCCGGCATTTCTTGATGCGAACAAGCTTTTTCAAAGGCATGCAGTGATCGTGGGAAGCACGGGCAGCGGAAAGTCATGGGCGACAGCGCGCTTGGTCGAGCAAATTGCCCAATTGCCTAACGCGAATGCGCTGCTGTTCGATCTTCATGGCGAATACCAGTCTTTAACGGGGGAGGGCATCCAGCATTACAAGATTGCCGGACCGCATGAAGCTGTCCATGGGGGCGGCGTGAACGAGGGGATCTTGCATTTGCCTTACTGGTTGCTGAGCTACGAGGATTTGATTCACTTGCTCGTTGATCGAAGCGATCAGCATGCGCCTAACCAAGCGATGCTTCTGTCGCGAATGGTTGTTGATGCCAAGCGCGCCTACTTGGAGCGGGCACAGGCCGGCGATCTGCTTGCCAACTTCACGATTGACAGCCCAGTTCCCTACGATTTGGCTGAAGTGCTGGATGCCTTAGGACGACTGAATGCCGAACTGGTCCCGGGCGCCAGAGGAGAACGGCAAGGGGATTACTACGGAAGACTGAGCAAGCTTATCGCGAGATTGGAGAACAAGCGGACGGATCGCCGGCTGGCCTTCATGCTGAATCCGCCAGCTGAGGTCCACAATCTTGCGTGGCTGGAAACATTGGCAGAGGCCTTGCTCTGCGGAAAGGAACACCAGCCCCTGCACAGAGGCGGTGTGAAGGTAATTGATTTATCCGAAGTGCCGTCGGATATGCTGCCGCTCGTCGTGGGGCGGATAGCCAGTCTTGTCTTCACCATCCAGCAGTGGACAGACAAGGCGAACAGGCATCCTGTCGCCCTGCTTTGCGAGGAGGCGCATCTGTATCTTCCCCATCCTGTCAGAGAGGCAGGAGTTGAACAAGCTGCTCCCAGATACTTCGGGCGCATTGCGAAGGAGGGCAGAAAATACGGCGTAGGTCTGGTCATCATCAGCCAACGTCCGTCCGAGGTTCATCCCGCGATATTGAGCCAATGCAACAACTTTATCACGCTGCGGCTGTCGAATGCTGCGGACCAGCAGGTGATCCATAGATTGCTGCCCGAGAGCTTGGGAGGCTTTGCCGCATGGTTGCCGATGCTGGACGCGGGAGAAGCGCTCGTTGTGGGAGATGCCAGCTTGCTGCCGAGCCGAATCCGCATTGCCGAGCCGAAGCAGAAGCCGAACAGCAGGACATTCAACTTCTGGGAGGAGTGGAGCAGCTGCGGCAAGCATAACGGGATTCGGCAAGCCGTTCATGCCTGGCGAATGCAGAGCCAGGCGGGGGAATAAAGGTGTTTTACTGGATACCAAACCTGCACATGTGCATCTTTTCCTCCAACCGTTCGTGCTTCGCCTGAGGAGTATAGATTTTCCAGACGCCGGCAAGGCCAGAAGCCTGCTCTTGCTACGACCACCACGAAAATGGCCATAACAAACAGCTGCCCCCCAAGTTTGCGAAAACCTGTGAGGCAGCTTTCCTATTAGTCGATAAATTGCAGGTGTTGGAGCATTCCCTTCAACAAGACGGCGCATTGCGCGCGCGTGGCATAGGTCTTGGGAGCGAAGCTGTCATCGTCCATCCCTCGCACAATGCCAATCTCCAGCAGCTGTGCGGTTGGTCCCGCCGCCCAAGCCGCTATGTCCGCCTGGTCGCCGAACCGTTCGAGGGAATCAAGGTTGCCTTCCGGCAGCTCGCCGCCGGCAAAGCGCATCGCCCGGGACAGCATGGCGGCCATCTGCTCGCGGGTGACCGGTTCATGCGGGCGGAAGGAGTTGTCTTCGTAACCGTAAATCAACCCGGCCTCTCTCGCCGCCTCCAGCGCCCCGGCATACCAGGCCTCAGGCTGGACATCCGTATAAGAAGCAGCTGGCGTTCTTTCGGCCAATCCGAGTGAACGGACGACCATGGCGGCCCATTCAGCCCTAGTCACCTGTTGGTTCGGCGCAAAGGCATAGCGGTCTGTACCGGATAGGATCAGCTTGTGGGCAAGCAGCTCAATGTCTGGCTGCGCCCAGTGCCCTTCTATGTCAGCGAAGCTTTGGGACGACTGGACGACTGTGTACAAGCTGTTATGCGGCGCAAAGAACGTTGCTTTGGCAGTGCCACCAGCCGCCATAAAGGTGGATGGGACAAAGCGCAGCTGATGATCCGCATCTACCCAAACGACAGTGGATGTGTCCGGATTGGCCGGGGAACGGAGCGTAATGGTTCGCTCTGCATAGATATCCCCGAACGAGGAAAGCTCTTGATCGTCCACATGGATTGTGAATGCTACCGGGGTGGCGAGCATGCGCAATCCCAGTTCGGTTAGCGTATTGTCCAGCTCGCTGCTGCCGACATCGGATGCGAGGGCAATAGCGATCGTGATGGCGGCTTCTTCCGAAGCGTCCTTCCACAGCTGAAGCGGAAGCAGATAGCTGGCGCCATTGACACGAATGTGCAGCGCGGCATCAGGTTGCCTGCTGTAGACGGCCTGCATGGCTGCCGCCGGCACCTCAACCTTGACGATCGGGTCTGTATGATCCACATCGATCACTGCAGTTGGAGTGTCCTGGAACATGGCGCTTGCCAAGTCCGCGTCGATCACCAAGCGAATGATCGAACGGCCATCGCTGTCCTCCTCGCGAACGAGGGTGATGGCCGCTTCCTGGCCATTAATGCGAATGCCCGACTGGGACGTTGGCTCCGAGCCGGAACCCGCACCGCTTGACTGGCCTCCAGAGCTTGCGGCAGTCAAGGAAATGCGGCCCAGATCGACCGTTGTCCCGGCAAGGACATCGACAGTGATGCTTGCCGTCCTATATCGGGTTGTCGAGATCGTGACTGTCTGCCTGCCTTCAGCTACGTTCAACAGCGTAAAGCTGCCGCCGCTGTCAGTAGTTGCGCTGTGACCATTCAATGTCACGACAGCGCCAGGCAGTGGAAGGTTCCCTCTCCCATACACGGCCCCCGTAACTGTGCCGCCCGCGGGAGACGGGATCTCTACGTCCGCTGTCAATCTAATCTTCCCGACATCCGTCACTTCGCCCGCTGTAATCTGGACTTCCACTTCCTCCCTTACATAACCGGCTGCCGACAAGGCAATCGTCTGGCTGCCTTCGCCGACGCCCGTCAGTGTAAAGCTTCCAAGACTGTCCGTCGTTGTGCTGTTGTCATTCACGGAGACCAACGCACCCGCGAGCGGCACATCGCCGCTTCCATATACGGCTCCCGTGACCGTGCCGGTCGCAGGCGGAGGAAGCTGGACGGTCACGACCGCGCTGGCCGTATGCGCGCCATCCTCGGTCGTGACCGTGATAACAGCCGTCCCGGCCGAGACAGGCGTCACCACGCCAGCAGAATCAACCGCCGCAACATCCGGCCGGTCGGAGCTCCATGCAACGGCTTGGTTGGTTGCGTCCGCAGGCTCGACGGTCACTGACAGCATCTGTGGGACCTGCCCTTCGACAAGCGTCAGCGTCGGAGGAGCAAGGCTGACGCCCGTAACGGAGATGGACAGCCGCAGCCGAATATGGGCTTCCTCCAGCTGCACACTGTGCCAGGCTTGAATCCGCTCGTCTTCATTCAGCTCATACATAGTCAAATACTGTCCGATGCTAACACCCGGTATGTCATCGCCAATGACATAGGCTGCGGCTTCCTCCGGCACAAGCTCGCCCAGCAGCGGCTGTGCCGGAGCGGTATCGCTGAGCGTGTAGGCGAACGTATGGCTATCGTGCCCGGCTTGCGCTGTAACCTTCGTGGCATGAAGCGCATGGCCAGGTTCGATGTGGTAGTCGGCGATCTCGGGCGCTTCTTCGTCTACTGCAAGCGTCAGCGTGCTGCTGGCGCTGGCGCCGCCCGCATCGGTTGCCGTGAAGGCAATCGTGTAAGTGCCTGCCTCCTCGGGCACGCCGTGCAGCAATCCGGAAGCATCGAGGCTCAGCCCGTCCGGCAGTGAGCCAGAGCTCCAGGTCAATCCGCCGCCCGCACCGTCAAATCCGGCGAGAGCGTAAGTGTAAGGCGCATCCTTGAGCGCATGCGGCAATTCGGCTGTAATCAGGTGCGGTCGCAAATAAGGGTAGCCGTTGTTCACCGCTGGATGGATCGCCCAATCCGCGGTGAAGTTGAAGCCGTTGTACGTCGCTTGTCCTTTCATTTCTTCGGTCGTCTGGCCGAACACTCCGCCGCTGCCGTCCACAAGACCGGCAGACTGCCCGGTCGTTTGCGTATCGTAGTAGGAATTGTGAACAGAGGCCATGGAGAACAAAGACACAATCAACCCGCTGAATCGGGCATTGGCATTCTCAGTTTGCGAATCATCCACTGCTCCGACAGCATACGCATTCACTACGCTCGCATTATTGACGAAGGGGATGAAAGCGGCTGAAAACAGGTAATAGCTGCTGTTTCTAATTTTATTGGTAACCGTCCCTGTTGCATAAGAATCACTCAGCGCGCCGTTCGCCACTTCTCCAGCCAGTCCGCCTACAAAGATATTCGAAGAGACGGCGCTGGTGACGGACGCGGAGGAAAATGCGTACCTCACCGTGGCATTGTTCGCCGAGCCCACCAATCCCCCCGTAGTCGAGGCGCTGTAGCTATGCCCTTCGCCTCCGCCTTCCACGCTGCCCATGGAGTAACACCGCTCGATGCTGCCGTCCTGTTGATATCCAGCCAGACCTCCAGTGAAGGCGCCGCCCTTTACCTGTACCGACACCCCCAGGTTGCGGATGGTTCCGGACGATACACCAAAGAAGCCAACAAATTCGAGATTGTCAGCGTTAATGGCGATCCCCGAAATCAGATGGCCATTGCCTTCGAAAGTGCCCGTGTAATTGTCATAGCTGTTGCCCCCGAAGGGCGTCCATTCGTACCCAGTCAGATCAATTGGATTCAGGATGGCAATGTTCTTGTCGAGATACATCTCTTGATGCTCATTGATATGTATCAGATGCTGCGCAGTGGAAACCTGCACCCATCCGTCCGATTCGGGCGGTATGACATTGGGCTCTGCAAGTGCAGCTGGCGCAATCATGGCCAAAGGTGCAACCATGACGAGAATGAGCAACAAGCATAATAGTTTTGAACCGCGTCGTCGCATGTAGGCGTATCCTCCAATATATGCTTTGTATTTTTAATCAGGTACTAGTAGTATAAGTGCGCAGGCGGCGGCATGGTAGTCTTTTTTTCGCGCTTCACCTGCATCGTTTCACACTGCAGCCTATTTCATCGCTTACGTCTTTTATTCAACAGCAATGGGCTGTCCCGGAAGTCTAGAATGGACGGAAAAGACAGTTTGTTTTTTCGTAAATTTTCGCAAAAACCACCCTGTCATAGGACTTTCGTTTCATTTCGTAAGCGTTTTCATTAAATCTATTGACGGATTTTTTGTGCCAGATATGATAGAAGTACAGGGGATTTCCCTGTGAATAGAAAGACGTTTCATGTAATGAAGATGGCCCAGAAGGGAGGAGAGAACGAAAAATTTTCGTGAATTGGAGTCAAGGGAAAACGAAACGAAGGAGATGGTTTGATGAAACGGGTTGGCATTGGGACAGTATGTTTGTTGCTTTTGTTGATGCTTTTGCCGTCCAACAATGTGAATGCGTTCCCGGGCGAGATCAGCCTCGGGGCGGGCTCTTACTCGACGGTCCTCCCGCCCGGTGCGACGGACGTGCAGTCCATGATCTACCAGACGTCGAATGTGCAGGGCAAGATGCCCACGAATGATTGGTGGAGCAACCTGGCTTGGGATGCGTATTCCGAAGCGCAGTATCCGCATCCGTTAGCGATGAAGAATGGGGAGCGGGGCATGCGGATTTATTATCCGGGCAACCGCATTTCCGCCAATTCCGCCGCGATTATGGGCTGGATGAATGATATTCATGACTTTACGGTAGGCCACAGCAATGCTTCCGCTTTTCCGGATGCGAAGGTAGACGGTTTCAGCGATTGGTTCGTGACAGCGGCTTACCAGAACGGCGGCAACGCCATGAAGGTCACTTACGGGCATGGATCTCCTTATGTGTATTTCGAATACACAGGCGGAAATCCCAAGCTTTCCTTCTATACGCCGCCAACTGTCTGGCATGGCGACGCGAACAGCCCTGTCCTTGGCATTACCATGGCCGGAGCGCATTACGCGCTGTTTGGTCCATCGGGGAGCACGTGGAGCGGGATCGGGAGCGGAGAGCTGGTCAACAACTTGAACGGGCGCAATTATTTTTCCATTGCGGTGCTCCCGGACAATTCCGCTGCTACTCTGCAGAAATTTCAGCAATATGCCTATTCGCACGTAACCGACAGCAAGGTTGGCTGGAGCTATCATTCCTCAACAGGCACCGTGCATACGACATACACCTTGTCTACGGTTGCCAAGGAAGGCTCGCAATCGGGGTCGATCTTTGCGCTGTATCCTCATCAATGGCGAAACAGCAGTGCCAGTATGCTAAGCTACACGTACCCTTCCGTGCGCGGTGAAATGAGAACGTTGGAAGGCTCCTCTTTCAGTACAGCCATGGCCTTCACGGGCGTGCTGCCGTCACTGCCGGACATGGGGAATTATAATCGGGCAACGTTGGCCCAATATGTAGATGAAGCCGAGGCGGAGGTCTATGACCGCAATAAGGACACGTACTGGATCGGCAAGCAATTGGGCAAGCTGGCCGTCCTTGCTCCTATCGCCGACCAGGTCGGCGATGCTGCGGCAGCCAATCTGTTCCGGAATGAAATCAGGGGAACGTTGGAGGGCTGGTTCAAAGCAAGCAATAGCTCCGGGAATCTGAAGGCGCAGAACTTGTTTTACTACAATCAAAATTGGGGAACCGTCATCGGATATCCTGCCAGCTTCGGCTCGGCTGAGGATCTGAATGATCATCATTTCCATTATGGGTATTTCATCAAAGCGGCAGCCGAAATCGCCAGAGTGGACAAAAATTGGGCGAATGCCTGGGGGCCGATGGTCGAGCTGTTGATTCAAGATATCGCCAATGATGACCGCCAGAACGGGATGTTTCCTTTCCTGAGAAATTTCGATCCGTATGCGGGGCACTCTTGGGCATCCGGTCACGCGCGCTTCGGCGACGGAAACAACAACGAGTCTTCCTCGGAAGCAATGAATGCGTGGGCAGGAATGATTCTATGGGGCGAGGCAACCGGCAACACGCGGATTCGCGATTTGGGCATTTACTTGTACACGACGGAAATGAATGCGATCAACGAGTATTGGTTCGATGTGCATGAGCGCAATCATCATCCGGACTTCAGCCGCGCAACTGCGAGCATGATCTGGGGCGGCAAGACGGTCGGCGATGCGGTATGGTGGACGGGCAATCCGGAAGAAGTGCACGGCATCAATTGGCTGCCTATTACCGGCGCTTCGCTATACCTTACGCATTATCCCGTCTACACGAATACGAATTACCAAGCGTTGGTGAGCGAGAACGGCGGCACGAATTTTGATGCCTGGGAAGACCTTATCTACATGTATCGCGCTATTTCCAGCCCGAGCGAGGCGAAAGAGATGTTCGCTTCCCGGTCGGCGGCTATGATCCCGGAAGCGGGGAACTCCAAGGCGCATGCCTATCACTGGATTCACAATCTGGATGCTATAGGGAATGCCGATCCAGACGTAACGGCCGACTACCCGATTTATGCCGTCTTCAACAAGAACGGCGCCAAAACCTACGTTGTCTACAATATGACGAACCAGGAGCGGACGGTTCGCTTCTCTGACGGCCATGTGCTGACTGTCCCGGCCAACAGCTTCAACATCGGGAACGGAAGCGGCGGTGGCGGGGGAAATGCGGCAGCAATCCCCGGCAAGATTGAAGCGGAACATTACAGCGCCATGCACGGTATTCAGACGGAAGGAACCTCTGATGCGGGAGGAGGCGACAACGTAGGCTGGATAGACACCGGAGACTGGCTGGAATATGAGGTGGATGTGCAAGCGGCAGGGACCTACACGGTGAAATACAGGATAGCCAGCTTGGAGGCAGGCGGTGAAATCCGGCTTCAATCGAATGGGAACACACTTCTGGCAACAACTGTTCCGGTAACGGGAGGCTGGCAGAACTGGCAAACGGTAACGGGCACGGTTGCTTTGAATGCCGGTGTCCAAACGCTGCGGCTATATGCAGGCGCCGGCGGGTTCAACTTGAACTGGATCGAATTCGAGGCAAGCGGCAGCGGGGGAGGAGAGCATGTGACGGATGACTATACGGCATGGACTGCGCGCAACTCCGCTTCGCAAGCGACGGTTCATTTCACACCGACGACGCCTGCCGCTTACGTAGACATTCATTACACTGTCAATGGCGGCATTCAGCAAAATTTGCGGATGTCCCTAAGCGGGAGCGCCTGGACCCAGGCGATCGGAGGGTTGAGCAGCGGAGACACAATTGCCTATTGGTTTACTTATGAGAAAAACGGGCCTCAGTACGATTCGCCGACCTATGTCTATACGCACTAGTTGCCAGTTGCTTTGCGCATCCAAACCCTGACGAACAGCCGTCAGGGTTTTTGCTTTGCCCTCACCTCCATAAGCGCAAACGAGAAGAAATCTGCAAGTGTCGCCCATGATATGGTGAACACGATTCCGCTCGCAAGATGAAGGGTCGATGGTTGCCATATTCAAAGCTACGGAAGGGGTTTTGTGATGCTTACACATGCGCTTCAAATCACGATACTGGTGAAGAATCAGGAAGAAGCCAAAGCATTTTACACAGAGAAACTCGGGTTTGTCGTCCGGATGGAAGAACAGTTCGCCCCGGGGTGGAAGTACCTGACTGTGGCTCCGCACAGCAGCAGCGAAACCGTGCTTGAGCTTGCCGAGGCAGACACACCGGAGCAGGAGCAATTGATTGGCAGGCAGGCTGCGGATCAAATCCTGGTCATGTTCGCTACGAATCGTATAGACCGGGATTACGAGGAGATGAAGGCGCGGGGTGTGGTATTCCATGGAGCGCCCAAGCAAGTTCCCGGGGGGAAAGGCGTCGGCTTTGAGGACTAGTATGGAAATAAGTTTGATTTGTTTCAGCTGGGCGCCAAGTAAGGCGAACGGCCGCTGCTGGTTGCCTGTTCTTGTACGGCGCGATTACCTTCAATACAGCGTTCGCCACAAGTAAAAGGTTGCGTAGGCCTCCCATCCCTGCCAGCGTCGCGCCAATCGTTGAAGCGCTGCTTTCGTCGGTTTGGCCTCCTGGTGCAGCAGCAGTTTGATGGCGTTGTGCAGGCCGACATCGTCGATTGGGAACGCATCGGCAAATCGCAAGCAGCGCATCAAGACATAGTTGGCCGTCCAAGGGCCAATTCCGCGAATCGCGGTCAAGAGCTGCTCGGCCTGTTTGCAGCCGGACGAGGCCAGCAGCATCTCCTTGGTGAGACGGCCTTCGGCGATAAGCGTGGCGACGTGGATCAAGTATTCGGACTTCCTGCCGCTCATTTGCAGCGGGGCCAGGTCCTGCACGCTTAAGCCGGCAGTTGTCTCGGGTGATGGGAACAGCCAATAAGAATCCCCCTCGTACGGAACCGCTTGGCCGAAGGCTTCCACGAAACGGCGCTTCAACGTGTAGGCGAAGGCCAGATTGATTTGCTGCCCAATAATGCCCCAACAGACGGCCTCGAACAGGTCTGGAATGCCGATGACGCGCAATCCGTAAAATCGGGGCACGACATCGCGCAGCAGCTCGTCATTTTCCGCCAATTCATAAAAAGACGATATATCTGTATTCAAGTCCAACCAGTCCCGTACGTACGCTTCGGCGTATGCCCGCATGCGTGCGGAAGGCGGAGAATTGCCCAGAAAGCGTATGGCTATGTGCTGGTATTCGTCCTCGCTCACTTCCACTACAGCAGTCTCTTGATCGCAGGCAAGCGCCTTGCGCACAGTGTTTTGCCGTATCTGATACATGCACTCATTAGAAGAACGGGACAAGTAGGACAAGTTCTCGGCAAACCGAAATGCCCCCGGTTCAGGAATGGTGACAGTTGCCGCATGCTCTGTCCGTGATTCGTTCATGAATATCTCCCCCTTTTTTTGGAATGGATCGCTCTTCGGTTCGTTCTCCACTTATAGTTGTACCATACTTGGCGAGCGGATGGTTTTGGACATCTTGCTGTTCTATTCGAAAAGGCTTACGCCGGACAAAGGACCAAGGTATACTAGGGAGAAGTGAGGTGGATATCATGGATGGCAGGGACAATGTGTCAGAAGAACAGTGGCAGGCGATCGTCGATAATGACACCGTCTATGATGGCGAGTTCCTTTATGGGCTGCGGACAACCGGCATCTTTTGCAAGCCGTCCTGCAGGTCGCGGCTGCCGAACAGAAGAAATGTGCTTATCTTTGAAGATGCGAGTGAAGCTGTGGCGGCCGGCTTCCGACCCTGCAAACGGTGCAAGCCGACGCATGACCGGCTGCCGGACCAGGAATGGGCAGACGAGATAGCCAGATATCTGGAATTGAACTATGCCAGGGCGTTGCGCCTGCAGGAGATTGCCGACCACTGCCACGGCAGCCCGTATCACCTGCATCGCACCTTCAAGCGCATCAAGGGAACAACTCCTATCGAATATTTGCAGCAGATCAGGATCAACCGGGCTAGAGCGCTTTTGCAGCAGACTTCCTGGCCCATCTCGGAGATTGCCGGGGAAGTCGGCATTCCGAACGTCTCCTATTTCACAACGATTTTCAAGAAAATGACAGGCCGTACACCCGCTATGTATCGGGAAAACATCCAGTCTGCAGAGGCGCAAAAGCGTGGACAAGAGGAGGAGCATGATGAACAAGACTGTGTACTGGACAAAGCTCGCTTGTGACGGCAGGGAGTGGTTGGCGGCGGCAAGTCCGGAAGGGCTTTGCTATGTAGGCGCATCGCTGGATGCCTTCAACGAATGGAAGCGCAAGCGGCTTTCAGGCTGCGAGGTGCTGCAGGATCAGGAGCAGATGGGCCCGTTCACAACCGAGCTTGCGGAGTACTTCAACGGACAGCGGACCACCTTCTCGCTTCCGCTTGATCTGAGGGGCACGCCGTTTCAGCAAGCAGTATGGCGGGCATTGTGCGAAATCCCTTACGGTCAGACGAGGGCGTATGCCGATATTGCGAGGGAGGTTGGCAGGCCCGAGGCGGTTCGCGCGGCAGGCGCTGCTATCGGCGCAAATCCGATATGGATTGTCGTGCCATGCCATCGGGTGATCGGCAAGAATGGCGCACTTACCGGCTACCGCGGCGGGTTGGACCTGAAGCGGAGGTTGCTCCAGCTCGAAGGCGCGTTCGTGCAGCATTAGTCGGCTGAAATAGAGCGCGGGTAATTTTAGCATAGTATGAATCTCTATGTGCTGCGATATGATTGTGCCGATTTACACGCTGTTACATTGCCGCTGCTTCCTGTTCGATCTTCTCGATTAGCGCATATAGGGCATGGATGCCTTGCATCTGCAAGCGATTCATGGCATTCAGGTAGCTGAGCGATTCCTGTGCCATGCGCCGCGCCTGCTGGAGGTCGTTGTGGTCTACTTCGCGGAGCACTTCCTTGATGATATCAAGCGACCAGACGACGGAGCGGAGCGTGTTGATGATCAGGATGCGCCGGATCTGGGCGGGGCTGAAGCAGCGGTAGCCATTGCCCGGGTTGCGATCTACCTCAAGCAGGCCCATCCTCTCCCAATGCCGAATGGCTGAGGACGGGACGCCTGTTTCCTCAGAAATTTGACCAATCGTCATTGCCTTCCCGTCAATTTTTCGTCCTTCATCCGCAGACTCATGCTCGAGGATGCGCAGCGTTCGGTCGGCGGTTTGCTTTTGCTGCTGAAGCTCCGCCTGCCTCTGATTGACGATCCACAGCGCATCATCGATACGGCCTGCCAGAAGCTGCTGCATCACCTCTCGCGTAACCTTCATCCCGAACCCCGGATTCATGGCGCGGATGCATGTGAAATAAGCGACATGCACATCGGTGTAGCGCCGATAGCCATTCTCCCCTCTGGTGACAGACGGTATAATTCTCCACTGTTCATAGTGCCTGAGCGCACTGGTGCTAATATTTAGCATCCGGGCAATGTCGATAGGTCGGATCATGCCTTTTCACGCCTCCCCATTGTCCTAATGTGCATTCAGCATAGCAAGAAGACTGCGGGAAGTAAACCGCTTGACCAACATTGATCTAAAAGCTTAAACCACCATGCTATACTTTCTAATAGAATGAATGGGTATACAGAGTATGAGGATAATCAACCTTATCACTTGCATCATAGTAGTATGATGGAAGGGAAGTGGAAAGAAAGGGTGATAGCAGGAATGGTGGAAGCAGAGAGGAAGCTGCAGGATGACGAGGGCAACAGGCGGTCTGCAGGCAACGATGTCATTGAAATAAGGGGGGCGCGGGAAAACAATTTGCAAAATGTCACGCTCCGCATCCCGAAGCATCAGCTGGTCGTTCTGACGGGACCTTCCGGGTCGGGCAAGTCGACACTTGCCTTGGACACGCTTCAAAGGGAATGTCAGCGGCAGTATATGGAATCAATGGGGATGGCGGCTGAATCCTATGCCAAGCCGAAGGTGGACGCCATTATCGGCCTTTCGCCGTCGATCAGCGTCGGCCAACACGTCACGAATCGCAATCCCAGGTCCACTGTCGGCACCGTGACGGACATTCATCCGTATTTGCGGATTGTTTACGAGAAGCTTGGAGAGAGAGCGTGCCAGCATTGCGGGCAACGGTTCGTTCCGGGCCCGCTTCTGGATGCGGGCATGGCCGACGATGAGGAGCTGGATGCACATACAGATGTGCCTGCCCTGCATTGCCCGCACTGTGCGGGAACGCTCCGGCGCTACACGCGCCGCCATTTTTCCTACAATACGCCAGAGGGCGCTTGTGAAGCTTGCGGAGGACTGGGGCATACGCTAAGTCTCGATCTGGATGCGGTGTTTGATCAGACGCGCAGCTTGCAGGATGGAGGCGTCCGGGTATGGATTGGCGCACTCATCCAATACCAGACAATGGTGCTGAATGCAGCAGCTGAATATTACGGGCTGGACTTCGACCCTGTCGTTGCGCTTAAAGATTATGATGAACCCGTTCGCGATCTGCTGTATTACGGAGTGGAGAGCGATGCCTTCTCCCGCCACTTTCCGGATTGCAAGCCGCCCAAGACCGTTAACGGCGGCAAATTTGAAGGAGTCGTCACGGGCATCTGGAGGCGCTACAAGGAAAAAGCGGGAGACAGCGGAGAAGCGGCGTTATTCCATGAACAGGCGTGCGAAGCTTGTCGAGGTGCGAGGCTGAAGGAGGAGGTTCGCAGCATCACCGTGCAAGGAGTTTCCTTCCCGGAGATTTCGAGCTGGTCCCTGCAGCGGGCATCCCGGTGGCTCGGGCAATTGCGGGACAAGCTGCCGGATGAACACAGGGAACAGACGGACACGCTGCTGCACGATATGGCTTTGCGTCTGGAGCGCATTGTGGATGTCGGACTCGGGTACCTGACTTTGAACCGCCAGTCTGTATCGCTGTCAGGCGGGGAAGCACAGCGGCTGCGGCTGGCCTCGGTGCTCGGTTCGGGACTGACGGGCGTGCTCTATATTCTGGATGAGCCGTCATCCGGTCTTCACCCGCGGGATACGCAGGGGTTGATCCGCATCTTGAAGCAGCTGCGCGATTTGGGCAATACCGTGCTCGTCATTGAGCACGATATCGAGATGATGCGCGCGGCCGACCATGTGATTGACATGGGTCCGGGGGCAGGAAGCGGCGGGGGCCGTGTTGTAGGGGAGGGAACACTCCTCGAGTTGACCGAACAAGCCGACTCCGTAACAGGCGCTTACTTGCGGAATATAGGCGCGCGCAAGGCGCCCTGGACCAGAAGAAGCGGGAATGGCAAGCGCATTGTCATTCGTGACGCGCATGCCCGCAATTTGAAGCATGTGCATGTGTCGCTCCCGCTTGGCTGCCTGACAGCCGTTACCGGGGTGTCGGGCTCTGGCAAGTCGACCTTGCTCTTCGATCTTGTCGGCGCAGGCGACAAGGAAGCGAAAGCGCGCGCAGGCTGCGGGAGCATCGAGGGTTTGGATGCGGTGGACGGCATTGTCAACATCGACCAATCGCCCATCGGACGCATGAGCCGTTCTAACGTCGCCACGTACACCGATGTGTTCACAGCCATGCGGAACTTGTATGCGAGCCTGCCGGAGGCGAAGAAGAATGGGCTGACTGCCAAGCATTTCTCCTTCAATACAGCCGGGGGCCGTTGCGAGCATTGCCAAGGGCTTGGCACCGTACCGCTCGACTTGTTCTTCCTCTCCGGGATGGAAGTGAGATGTCCCGTTTGCCGAGGCAAGCGGTTCAAGGAGGACGTGCTGCGCGTGACTTATCAGGGTCTGTCCATATCGGATATGCTGAATCTGACGGTGGAAGAGAGTTTGGGCTTGTTTGCCGGGCATTCGAAGATTGAGCGCTCCATCCGGCTTCTGCATGAGGTTGGACTCGGCTATTTGCAGTGGGGGCAGGCGATAACGACGCTGTCGGGCGGCGAAGGCCAGCGGCTTCGGCTGGCGAAGGAATTGAATGTGAAGGCCAAGCAGCACTTGCTCTATCTGCTGGATGAGCCGACTACCGGCCTGCATCCGCAGGATACGGCACAGCTCGTGCGCTTGCTGCACAGGCTCGTAGATGCGGGGCATACAGTAATTGTGGTTGAGCACAATATGGAGCTGATCCGCGAATGTGACTGGATCATCGACATGGGGCCGGAAGGCGGGGATGCCGGAGGGGAAGTCATCGCCGAAGGGACGCCGGAACAGGTTGCTCTCGCTGACGGTTCCCATACGGCGACATTTCTGCGGAAAGTTTTATAGTTCTAGGAATAGCGGGATGGACAGGGGACACCCTGCCCATCTCTTCATTTGGATGAATAGCGTAAATAAGCAGGCGCTTTCCGCGCACATTCCCTCAGGGGGTTGTGCGCGTTTTTTCTTGCATGTGCGCAGACGAAACCAGCCCGCAGGAAGCTGCGGCGAATCCCAAGTATAGAGGAAATGAGTTTGCACCGTTCACACAAATGTCATATAATGACCGTAGTATATATTTGGACTGTGGTCATCTTCTTGATGGGGCGGATGTACCCGGCAAGCTATCGCGTGCGAAAGGGGCTTCGGATGAAACCAAACCAGACGAAGGATAAGATTTATCAGGCCTCGATGAGGCTGTTTCTTACGCAAGGTTTTGAAGACACTACGCTAGAGCAAATTACGAAAGAAGCGGGAGTGGCGAAAGGCACTTTTTTTAATCATTTTCCCTCCAAAGATGCGATTTTGACCTATTTATGCGAACAGATGGTCAGCAGCATGGGGCATAAGGTGAAGGCGCGGCTGAACGGAATTGAAAGCGCGCAAAGCAAGCTGGTACATCTATTCAGACTTTTGGCAACAATAAATGAGAATGAGCAGCAGCGATTGAAGCTGATTGCGGGCAAGCTGCTGCCCTTCCAGACTGATCAAGCACAAGCCTCCCCTTACCCGGCTTTTATGTTGGAGCTGATTAAGGAGATTATGGAGGAAGGGCGCGAGAACGGTGAATTTTGGCATGGGGCGCACCCGGAGCACGCTGCGCATGCCCTGACCGGAGTCTATTTGTATACGACGATTCAATGGATTCACGGCCAATTGGCGCAACCGCTGGAGATGGCGCTTCTTAACAGGCTGCATGTCGCACTTAATGGCATCACTCAACAACGGGAGGAATTTTCGATGGAAGCATATGAAGTGCAGCAAAGCTATGATACGGTCATCGTAGGCGGAGGACTGGCAGGATTGTCCTCGGCGGCTCTTCTGGCCAAGCAAGGCAAGAAAGTGCTCGTGCTGGAGAGAGGAAATCTGGGCGGCAGAGCGGTAACGTTGAATATCAAGGATTTCAAATTCAACTTTGGGGCGCATGCCATTTATGGCCGGGACTCCTCCACGCTTCGTCTGTTCGAGAAGGAGCTGGGCATTCATATTGCTTGGCGCGACTTCAATCCGAATAAGGCGAAATATGACCTCGGTTCAACGTTGACGGATATCCCGGCAAATATATTAGGATTGTTCCGCACAAGAGTGATGAAGAATGCCAGCAAGGTCGCTTTTACCTACGAAATTTTCAAGACGCTGATCGGGAAGGAGAAGGGGAGCGCCCATATGTCCATTAAGCGTTGGATGGATGAGAAACAAGTTAGCGATGACGTGCAGGAGATGATGCTGACGCTGGCGTCCTCGAACTTCTTTACCAAAGAACCGGAGAAAATACCGTCAGATGTGTTTTTCGGCTATTACAACCGTTTGTTCACGACGAACAAGCCGGTTGCTTATATTGAGGGCGGTTGGCAGGCCTTGATTGACGAGCTTGTCAGGGTCATTGAGGAAAACGGCGGGGAGATTCGGACCAAGCAAAAGGTGACGGCTGTCAAAACCGAAGAGGAGCGCGTAGTAGAGGTAGAGACGCCTGACGCGGCCTACCGGGCGGATCGATTCATTTTCTGCATTCCGCCTATGGAGCTCGCCAAGGTGTTCGAAAACACGAGGATTGAGCACCTGCTCAAGCATTACGCCCACTATCAGGCGAGCTACGTCTTCGTTTATGACATCGGCCTGAAGGAGCGGATCGATACCCCTTACACGTATGTATACGACAAGAAAAACAAGCTGTTCATCACGGACATCTCCTATTACGACGAAACATGTGTGCCTGAAGGGGGCCAGCTCCTGCAGGCGATCGCGTATTTGAATGAAGAGGACTTGGGGAACAAGGAAGCGCTGGCTGAGACGCAGGAAAAAATCGAGCGGCTCTATGACAAGCACTTTGCCGGATGGCGCGAGCAATTGGTCGTGCCCCGCATGTCCAAGCGCGCGTCTGCCCAGGAAATCAAATGGCGCATTGATCAGCAGGCGATGCCGGTGTTTTTCCCGGACTACCGCAACCTTTATTTCGCCGGTGACTGGTGCCAGGGCAAGGGGCAGTTGTCAGAGCTGTCGTTCTCCAGCGCATATGAAGCATGTCAGCTTGTGCTGCAGAACGGATAGGCACCGGCAAGTGAGTCTGCAACGTGCAGGCATCGAACGCAAGCAGGCGCAGCGCATGCAAGGACAGGCCGCAAGCAGTCGCAGCGCATGCAGGCGACAACAGCGCACAGGAACCGAACATGCAAGTAAGCAAGTAGTCTGCAACGTACAGGAACAGCGTATGCAGGCAGGCGAGCGAGTCAGATACGTACAGGAAGTGAACATGCAGGCAGGCGAGGCACTATACAGGAATGGCATATGCATGTGATATAACCGATCCTAAGGGGTCGGTTTTTTGATTGGAAGACGCGGCGCGGAGTAAGTTCGCATTCAATGGATCTTAGCTAATGAGCAATACTTTCTAATGCATGAGGATCTAAGGGCAGCGGTCCCATTCACTCGGTTGAATGTCTGGAGAACTGCTCATGCCGCCATAAGAGTTGATTCGATCTATGTGTGATCAGGTCTGCGAGACAATAACGGAACGCTGGTCTTATTTGGCTGTGAGTGGGGGAATGAACGATATAGCGGAACAGGATGGACTTATTCGCGTGAATTTCTGCAGTGTAACCGGATTTGTGCATAGATAAGACCAACGATTTCACTAGCCTTGCATCAAACCTGACACAAACAATTCTTGAAGAAGTATTTACTAAAAATGTATGTTTGTATGAAATATTCATGGACTATCACAAAAAA